>DUSB01000042.1 GCA_012840625.1 Syntrophomonadaceae bacterium | reverse complement strand
TTTTCAAGGGTCTCATCCAGACGTTCCTGTATGACAGGTTCCGTCAAGTCTTCTTTGCTTGCCATAATAATCCTTCCTGCTTGCTGGATTTTGGTATTAACTATCTGACAACCCCATTATAAAACATCATTCCTCCCTGTGACCACCCATTCATGCTCCAGGGCAGCAAGCGGCTCTAGTTTTATCGTCTTATAAAGACTCGCCCATGAACACAGCGGAGACCAATGGCCTCCGCTGTACAGGGATGCATTATGAAACATTTTATAGCTAACGGACCAAACAGGCGGCCTCTCAGTCCGTTTCGATTTCCAGTGATGTTTTTACATCTTCATAGATTTCCGCCAGCCTGTCTTCTGTCACAGCTTCTACATAGATGCGAAACACTGGTTCAGTGCCTGAAGCACGAATCAGAACCCAGCTTCCATCTTCCATAATAAATTTCTTGCCTTCCGTATCATTTATCTCATCTACCTTTACCCCGGCAATGGTACGGGGCTGGTATTCATCCAGCAGAAAACGGATACGCACATGTTCTTCCGGCGAAACACGGATATCAAAACGCCGGCTGACAATAGACCCATAGCGCTCCTCAAAATCCTGCTCCAATTCTCCCAAGGTCTTACCACTGTAAGCTACCATTTCCGCCGCCAGCAGACAGGCCAGAATACCATCTTTTTCGGGTATATGGCCAAAAATACTCAGTCCACCGCTTTCCTCTATACCCAGAATACATCCTTTCTCCCGCAGACCCTGGCTAATATATTTAAATCCTACCGGAGTCTCCACAACTGATAATCCATTATCTTTGGCCACCTGATCCAACATATGAGTGGTAGCAATCGTACGGCACACCGGTCCCCGAAAGGTACGGGTCTGGATTAAATGATCAAAAAGCAGATAAGCAAAACGATTCGGACTGATAAAGCTCCCATCGGCATCAACCAAGCCAAAACGATCGGCATCACCGTCCAGGGCCAGCCCCAGATCAGCTTCAAAAGTCTGAACCATACGCTTCATATCAGAAAGAATTTCGTCGGTCGGTTCCGGCATGGAGCCACCAAAAAAGGCATCCCGGTAATTGTTGATGGTTTTCACCTCACAGCCCAGTTCCATTAAAATATGGTCCAGGTAGCCAATACCGGATCCATACATGGGGTTAACCACTATCTTTAAATTCCTGTCTTGAAATGCATCCACCCGGATGATGTGCATCAAATGGCTTATGTATTCCTTATCCAGATTAATTTCTTCAAATAAATCAAGTGCCTGAGCCTCTTCTACTTCCAGCTCATAGACCTTTCCACCATCTATAATGCGCTGAATTTCTTCTTCGATCTCATTGGTTACATCAGGCAATGCCGGACCTGCATACTCAGGAATAAACTTGATTCCGGAGTATTCCGGTGGGTTGTGGCTGGCAGTAATCATGACTGCCCCCCCTGCCTCCAGATGACGAATAGCAAACGCTGTAACTGGTGTAGGAACGGCCACATGAAACATGTAGGTTTTTATTCCGTTACCCAAAAAAACCTCGGCACAGCTATGAGCAAATTTTTCTGAAAGAAAACGATTGTCATAGCCGATAATAACTCCGCGCTTGCTTAGATTATGGATTTTCATATAGTTTGCTATTCCCTGAGCCACGATTTTCAGATTATCAAAAGTAAAATCCTGCGCAATGATGGCTCTCCAGCCATCGGTGCCAAATTTAATCACAGACACAAATGCCTCCTTGGTAGCATGATACCTGGCTTTTTAGGAATACTTCTATCCTTGTCCTCATGGAGCCGCCTGCAGCGGCGTCCTTATCTTCCAGACATCATAAAAGCCTTTCTTGTGATGAGGGTATAAGCACGAGTAATCCCGCGAAGCTATTACTTACTGCAAGTTTCCACCATTATAACTTGTACGGGCCGATCTATGCTTTTATTTTACCTTATTCCTATAAAAAAAATATGTTCCCACCATCTCCAGCCGATAGCCTGGTTCGCTTTTTAACACCTCCAAATAGGATCAAATCACAGTATTTTGAATGATTCTACATTCTGGGCAAACATCCCTGCTTTATCCGACCGGAGTCATGTTTTTATTGTCCCAGAGACATTCAGGCTTATGCATGATGTTTAAAATCATATCCTCAGTCCAAAGACCGAAGCCCTGCTTACTTAATACGAACCAATGCGCACGTACAAAAACTCTTTAATTTCTTTCACAATACGCCGGGCAGCTTTTCCATCTCCATATGGATTCACCGCCTGAGCCATGCGCTGGTATTCATCTTGATTGATCAAAAGCCGCCGCGCTTCATTGTAAATTTTTTCCTGCACCGTTCCCACCAGTTTAACCGTCCCCGCATCGACGGCCTCGGGACGCTCGGTAGTATCCCTTAAAACCAGCACCGGTTTGCCCAGAGAAGGAGCCTCTTCCTGCAGACCTCCAGAATCTGTCAGGACCATATAGGAGCGGCTCATGAGGTGGGCAAAGGGTTCATAATCCAGGGGTTCAAGTAAATGAAAACGTTCTCGTCCCCCCAGCATCTCCTGAGCTAGGTCATGTACGATGGGATTTTTATGCACAGGAAAAGCCACCTCTACATCAGGAAATTCTTCCACCAGCTCAATCAAAGCGCTAAAAATATCCCGCATACGATTTCCCCAGTTTTCCCGACGATGGGCAGTTACTAATAGAATCCGGTGATTAAAATCAATGGCTTCCAATCCCGGTGGAAACTCATAATCCGGCCGCACTGTATCCAGCAAAGCATCAATCACTGTATTCCCGGTTACCCAGATCTTAAAACTAGGCACCGATTCCGCCAGCAGGTTGTCCCGGGCCAGATCAGTGGGAGCAAAATGCAGCTCAGCCAGACGACCGGTCAAAGCCCGGTTCATTTCCTCCGGGAAGGGAGAATACTTGTTGCGCGTGCGCAAACCCGCTTCAACATGTCCCACTGGGATCATCTGATAGAAAGCCGCCAGTGCAGCCGCAAAAGTGGTGCTGGTATCACCATGAACCAGTACCAGATCTGGTTTTTCTTTTATGAGTATATCCTTCATTCCATTTAATACACCGGTGGTAATGCTGTAAAGATCCTGCCGGTGTTTCATCAGATTCATATCATAATCCGGAACAATATGAAACAAGTCTAAAACCTGATCCAGCATCTCCCGGTGCTGTGCTGTTACAACCACCCTGGTTTCAATGTCCTCTACCTTTTTTAATTCTTTAACCACTGGTGCCATTTTGATCGCTTCCGGACGGGTTCCGAAAACCACCATTACCTTGCCAAGATGCATGAGAGCCTCTCCTTTGATGTATATCTATACCATAGCGTGTTGTTTAGCAACATAGTAATATATTGGTATCTTGAAGTCAAAAAGTTTCCCTCGCGATAAAAATACTATTAATACTGTAATTTTCTATGATAATGTAGAATGAGATTCAATATGGAAGGATGATGGGCAGATGAATTTTAAATATGGCCTGGAAGATCGCCCCCCTCTTAAAGAAAACTTACTTTATGGCTTGCAGTGGCTGGCCGTCACCATCCCGGCCGTCCTTATTATGGGTAAACTGCTGGGATCTATGCAGGGATCCGTAGATTTAGAAATACTGTATATGCAAAAACTATTTGCCGTAATCGGAATTACCCTGCTGGTACAAGTCATATGGGGGCACCGTATGCCACTGGTTTTAGGACCAGCCACCGTTCTGCTAATCGGTATTCTGGCTTCTACCGGTAGTAGCCCGGATGCCATTGCTACCAGTATCATGCTGGGCGGGATTATCCTGACCCTGCTGGCAATCAGTGGTCTTTTTGCTTATCTGCGCCGCCTGTTCACTCCACGGGTGGTAGCTGTAATTTTGTTGCTGGTAGCTTTTACCATGACCCCTACCATATCCCAATTGATCAGCAGCCCGGCAGGAGATGTTTCCTCTGCTGTTCACCTGAGCTTTGCCCTGGTTTTTGTCTTATTAATGTTTGTCGGACAGCGTTATCTCACCGGTTTATGGAAGTCAACCTTGATTCTATGGGCCATGATTGCTGGCAGCTTAGCTTATTTTTTCATTAATCCGGGCTGGACCAGCGGGGTAGAGGGGGCTGTTATTCCTGTTGTCAGTGGCTTCTTCTCCCATACCACACAATGGCTCATCGATCCAGGAGTATTAATCGCCTTTCTGCTTTGCTTCCTGGGTCTGGCAATAAACGATCTGGGCTCCATTGAAGCAGTAGGTTCAGTGCTGCAAGCAGATGATATGCCGGGTCGCATTACCCGGGGCGTAACCGCCACCGGGCTGGGTAATGCCCTGTCTGGATTTATGGGCGTTATCGGCCCGGTAAACTTTTCCTTCAGCCCGGGAGTCATTGCTTCCACTGGCTGTGCCTCCCGCCGCACCTTAATCCCTACGGCGATTATCATGATAGGCCTGGCCTTTCTACCCCGGATCTTATTCTACCTGTCCTTCATCCCGGCGGTGGTAATTGGCTGTGCGCTCCTTTTTATCATGTGCACCCAGGTAGCCGCCGGACTGCTGGCTGCCTTTGGCGCCATGGAAGAACCAGCTTTTGATAATGCCCTGCTTATCGGGCTACCGCTGCTGGTAGGTATTATCGTAGCTTTTCTATCCCCTGAAACCCTGGCCAGCTTTCCAGAAACCCTCCATCCCATCCTGGGCAACGGTTTCGTAATGGGCGTGCTGGTATCGCTGATCTTAGAACACGTCATTTTCAGAAAGGCATAAAAAACCGGCAGCAGGGAGGGCAGACCCTTCCGCTGCGGTTTTCAGACGCTGATTAACGCTGAATCATTATGATTCGCGCTGAAATTCTTTTAAAAAAAATCAGTGTAAATCCGTCCAATCTGGGTTATCAGTGTCTAAAACCCCCCAATGGTTAAGTCCCTCATAGATTAAGTATAGAAACCTCTTTCACGTAGGGGCGGCAGCGATCGGCCAGGGCTTCCATTTCTCCACTGGAATAAGGAGCGATGTTGGAATAGCCCGGATCCAGCGTCACCCGCGGATGAAACTGCTGCAGGGTATACTGCTGTGCTCCTTTGATATAATGGGCTATGGCTTCGATATCCTCCGCATTATGCAGGTAGGGAACCACCGTGGTACGAAATTCTACCGCAATCTCAGCCTCTAACAGCAGTTGAATGGAGCTGCGCACATTGAAAAAGTCGTCCGCACTTATCTGACGGCAGACCTGCTGGTATTTTTTATAATCTACCGGTGCTTTGATATCCATGGCCACATAATCCAGAATTCCTTCCTGCAGCAACCCTTCCAGCATAGCTGCATGGCTGCCATTGGTATCTAACTTGACCAGATAGCCCAGATCCTTCATGCAGCGCAGATCCCCTGGCAGTTCTGCATGTAAAGTAGGTTCACCCCCTGTTACCACCACCGCATCAAGAAATCCCCTGCGCTGACGCAGGAAATCCAGGATTTCCTCCAGATCATAAGGCTCAGGATCTCGCGGCTTGATCAGCAGCTCAGGATTGTGGCAAAAAGGACAGCGAAAATTGCAGCCACGGGTAAAAAGAACGGCTGCAATTTCTCCCGGATAATCAATTAAACTTTGTTTCAATAATCCAGCGTACTTCATAACTATCAAACATTCATGCTATTGAACTGCTTTATCAAAGGTCTTGCGATTTTTGAATTCTTCCCGCTTGCCGGCATTCCAGTGATCCACCGGACGCAGGTATCCTACCACCCTTGAATAAACTTCGCAGTCTGTGTGCACCCCTTCTGCTTCACAGATGGGACAGATATGGTTCTCTCCCCTTAAGTACCCGTGCTGCGGACAAACGCTGAAGGTAGGGGTAATGGTAAAATAGGGCAGGGTAAACTGTTCACAGATTCTACGGATCAGTTTTTTAACGGCTTCTATCGAGGAGATTGACTCTCCTAGGTAGACATGGAAAGTGGTACCGCCGGTATACCTGCTCTGCAGCTCATCCTGCATACTCAGCGCCTCAAAAAGATCATCGGTATAGTTAACCGGCAGCTGGGTAGAGTTGGTGTAATATGGTTCCGCACCTCTACGAAAATCAGCTTCATTGGCAACGATAATATCGGAATAAGCCTCTTTATCTTTACGGGCAATACTATAGGAAACCCCTTCAGCCGGAGTGGCTTCCAGGTTATAGATGTTGCCGGTTTCTTCCTGATAGATCTGCAGACGATCCCGCATAAAATCAAGTACCTCACCTGCAAAAGCGCGTCCCTCTGCACTACCGATATCATGGCCGATAAAGTTCAGGCAGGATTCGTTCATCCCTATTAAGCCGATGGTTGAAAAGTGGTTTTTCCAGTACTGACCCATGGCTTCCTTCACCCCGCGCAGGTAAAAGCGTGAATAGGGGTACAGACCTGATTCACTCAGGTTTTCCAGTACCTTGCGTTTGATCTCCAGGCTGTCCCGGGCCAAATCCATGACCTCGGCCAGCCGTTGAAAGTATTCATCTCGATCCTGAGCCAAGTAACCAATACGGCTCATGTTTATAGTTACCACACCAATGGAACCGGTTAAGGGATTAGCACCAAATAGCCCGCCACCACGCTTGCGCAATTCACGGTTGTCCAAACGCAGACGGCAGCACATACTGCGTGCATCTTCCGGATTCATATCGGAACCAATAAAGTTAGAAAAAGACGGGATCCCATACCGGGCCGTCATTTCCCAGATTTTATCATAGGCGGGGTTATCCCAGTCAAAATCTTCGGTAATGTTATACGTGGGAATGGGGAAGGTGAAAACCCGTTCCTCGGCATCCCCTTCCATCATGATTTCTGCAAAGGCCTGGTTAAACATGTCCATTTCCTTCTGGAAATCACCATAGGTAGCGTCCATGTACTCGCCACCGATAATAACCGGCTCATTCTTCATATAATTAGGTACCTTTAGATCCATGGTTACATTGGTAAAGGGGGTCTGAAAGCCCACCCGGGTGGGTACGTTCATATTAAAAACAAACTCCTGCAGCGCCTGTTTGACCTGCTTATAATCTAAATTATCATAACGAATAAAGGGAGCCAGTAAGGTATCAAAATTAGAAAAAGCCTGGGCCCCGGCTGCTTCTCCCTGCAGGGTGAAAAAGAAATTCACAATCTGCCCCAGGATAGTGCGGAAGTGCCGGGCCGGTGAACTGACTACCTTGCCTCTGGCACCACGAAAACCTTCCATTAATAAATCGCGGATGTCCCAGCCCACACAGTAGACACCCAGTATACCCAGATCATGGATATGAAAATCCCCATTTTGCTGTGCCTCTTTCATCTGGGGTGTGTAGAGTTTGTTCAGCCAATATTGAGAAACCACCACCGAAGAAATGTGGAAATTCATACCCTGCAGTGAATAGGTCATGTTAGAATTTTCTTTGACCCGCCAATCATTTTTCTCCAGGTAATTGGAGATGATCTCATTGTTTTTGAGCAGCTGATCGGTTTCGCGCAGTGTTTCGTGTTGTTTACGATACAGTATGTAGGCCTTGGCGGTTTTGTAATGGCCGTTTTTAACCAGAACTTTTTCTACCAGATCTTGAATACCTTCTACGGTAGCAATCTCATCATCATCGACATATTGTGCGATCTCTACGACTTTATCAGCCAAAGACTGCGCAGTTTCATAATCCTTTCCTCCTACAGCTTTGGCAGCTTTAAAGATGGCCATAGCGATTTTTTCCTTGTCAAAAGGCTCAATATGACCGTCACGTTTTTTTATTTTACTGATATCCAACCTGCATGCCTCCTTCATTTTGAACACTATCATAACCACAATATATATGGGCAGAAATGTTACTATCCACTACATGTAGTTATATTATAGCGGTAAATAAAATGCATTTCCAGTCTTGACAAACAGATTTTTACTGCCCTCCACTATAGCCTATCTCCTATGATTCGACAAACTGAGGGGCAAAAAAGCGAAGCCTTCGGGGAAGACTCCGCTAAAAATCCTCTTTTTTAGGCTTTTGTGTATTTTCCCTCTGTGTTTTTAGACGCTGATAGGCGCTGTGTCATTATAATACCCGCTGAAAATTCTTAATAAAAAATCAGTGCAAATCCGTAAAATCTGTGTAATCAGTGTCTAATCTCTTACATCACCAGTGCCATAATGGCTTTATGGGCATGCAGGCGGTTTTCCGCTTCATCAAAGACAGCCGACTGGGGGCCATCCAGTACTTCATCGGTAATTTCCTTGCCGCGCTTGGCCGGCAGGCAGTGCAGAACGATAGCATCTTTATGGGCAACACTCATTAAGCGTTTGTTCACCTGGTACTGCATAAAATGCTGTTCTTTCTCTGCTGCTTCGCCTTCCTGACCCATGCTGGCCCATACATCCGTATAAACTACATCAGCCCCTTCCACCGCTACCAGGGGATCGTGTACTACAGATAGACGGGCTCCACTCTGGCGCGCATCTTCTTCTGCTAGGCGCAGCACCCCGGCATCGGGTTCATAGCCGGGAGGGCAGGCTATGCTTACATGCATGCCCATCTTGGCGCCGCCGAATAAGAGGGAGTGTGCGACATTATTACCATCACCAACAAAAGCCAGTTTAATTCCTTCTACCCCACCTTTATATTCGGTTATAGTCTGCATATCGCCTATGACCTGGGTAGGATGCAGCAGGTCGGTAAGCCCATTAATAATAGGAATATCGGCCCATTTAGCCAGTTCCAGTACTTCATCGTGGCTGAAGGTGCGGATCATAATCCCCTCCAGCATACGTGATAAAACCAGAGCGGTATCTTTAATGGATTCTCCTCTTCCCAGCTGAATATCCCGGGGGCTGAGAAAGAGCGCATGACCCCCTAATTGATACATACCCACTTCAAAAGCTACCCGCGTACGGGTGGAGGATTTTTGAAAAATCATGCCCAGGGTCTTACCCGCCAGATATGGATGGAGAATGCCGCTCTTTAATTCTTTTTTTAAACCCATGGCGGTGTCAATTATTAAACTGATTTCTGCACGGGTAAAATCATGCAGGCTGATAAAATCCCTGCCTTTTAGCTCGGTGCTCAAGTCCATATAGTCGCACTTCCTTCCTTTGCTATTTCCATTCTTTTAATGCCTGGGTGAAAATCGCCATCGCCTGACGCAGTTCCTGATCGGTGATAATAAGCGGTGGTACCCAGCGTACTACATTGGCGCCCGCGCCAATCAACAGCAATCCTTTTTCCATACAGATTTTGATCAGCTCGTTCACCTGCTGGTTAAATTCAACGCCCAGCATCAAACCCCGCCCCCGCACCGATACAATCCGCTGGTCGTTAATACTTTCCAGTTCTCTTTGCAAGGCATGGCTCATACGCTGCACTTGCTCTAAAAAAGCCGGCCGGGATATGATATCCACGGTCTGATTAGCTACCGCTGTAGCCAGCGGATTACCGCCAAAAGTAGAAGCATGGTCTCCGGGGGCAAAACCTGAGGCGGCGCGGTCAGAAGCCACCATAGCTCCTATGGGAAAACCTCCTCCCAATCCTTTGGCCAGAGTAACGATATCCGGAAGCACATCATAGGTCTGGTAAGCGAATACTTCCCCGCTGCGTCCCATGCCGCACTGAACTTCGTCAAAAATAAGCAAGAGGTCATTCTGGCTGCAGATAAGCCGCAGTTCTTTAAGAAACTCCGGAGCAGCCGGATGAATACCCCCTTCTCCCTGTATGGGTTCCACCATAATGGCGGCGGTATGCTCATTGAGCAGACTTTTTACCGAATCAATATCATTGAAGCGGGCATGTAAAAATCCCTCCGGCAGCGGAGCAAAGCCTTCATGATATTTTTCCTGTCCAGTGGCAGCTACAGTACTGAGAGTGCGACCATGAAAGGAATCTTTGAAGCTTATAATCTGGTATTTTTCCGTCTGCTGCTGGCGGTAAAAGTATTTACGCGCCAGTTTGATAGCCGCTTCATTGGCTTCCGCACCGCTGTTACAAAAAAAGGCTTTACCCAGACCGGACAGCTTGACCAGCTTTTCTGCCAGTTCCACCTGCGGTTCGATCCAGTAAAGATTAGAAATGTGCCAGAGGCGAGCCGCCTGCTCCTGTATGACCTTCTGCAGACGCGGATCACAATGCCCCAGTACACAAACAGCAATCCCGCCCAGAAAATCCAGGTATTCTTTTCCATCAGCATCCCATACGTAACAGCCCTGTCCTTTTACCGGCGCTATGGGGAAACGCCCGTAGGTATTCATAACATACTGCTGTCCTTTTTCTATAATCAATTGATTACTCAATATTGGGGCTCCTTTCTCTATTCGTCCACTACCATGGTGCCAACGCCTTCATCAGTAAAGATCTCCAGCAGGATGGAATGGGGATCACGTCCATCAATAATATGGGTACGTTTTACCCCCTCCTGTACTGCCTGCTGGCAGCAGCGTACTTTAGGTACCATGCCCCCGGAGATAATACCCTGCTCTACATAGCCCGGTATATCACTGCAGCGCAGCACGGAAATAAGGCTGCTGCTGTCCTCCGGATCACGCAGAAGACCAGGTACATCAGTCAATAAAACTAATTTATCCGCTTCCATAGCAATAGCTATGGCGGCTGCTACCGAATCAGCATTAATATTATAACTCTGATAATCGGCATCGATACCAATGGGAGCGATCACCGGTATATATCCGCGTTTTATAACCGTGTAAATAATTTCGGGATTGATGACCTCTACCTCACCGGTAAAGCCCATCCTGCCGCCGGGCTCTACCGGTACCGCCCGGATCAGGCCAGCATCTTTGCCGGAAATACCTATGGCTTTTCCTCCCGCTTCATGAATACCGGTCACGATTTCTTTATTGACCGTACCCCCCAGTACCATTTCCACGATCTCCATGGTTTCCCGATCGGTTACCCGCAATCCGTTGATGAAGCTGGTCTCGATATTTAACCGCTCCAGCATCTGATTGATCTTGGGACCTCCTCCATGGACCACGACAGGATTCATGCCCACGTATTTCATCAGGACGATGTCCTGCATAACTTTCTTTTTCAAATGACAGTCTGCCATAGCCGCACCGCCATATTTAATCACTACCAGGCGGCCATAGAATTCTTTAATATAGGGCAAAGCCTCGATTAATATTTCTGCCTTTTCATTGGCGCTCAAGTTCAATTTCTTCCCTCCCTGAAAAATGATGCGAAACGCCAGACATAAAATCCTGCCGGGCTATCTTTGCGCCTGCCCGCCGCTGGCTGCTCGCTTCTTTGAAGGTAGGTAGCACATCAAGTCCTGTAGTCAGCATTGATCTTTACATAATCATAACTGAGATCGCATCCCCAGGCCGTAGCACTGGCCGGACCTGATTTTAAATCCAAAACAATGCTAACCGTCTCCTTTTTCAATTCTTTTTTGGCTTTTTCTTCGTCAAACTTAACTCCCTGACCATTGCAGGCCATCATTTCTCTGCCCAAATAAATATCAACTTTGCCGGGATCAAAGGCCGCCCCAGAATAGCCTGCTGCCGCCAGAATACGGCCCCAGTTGGCATCGGCACCAAAAACAGCACATTTAACCAGATTGGAGGAACTTACCGAACGGGCAATGGTGCGGGCAGTATTCTGGTCAGCAGCGTGGAGCACCTTTACTTCAATCAGATGCTCGGCTCCCTCACCATCGCGGGCTATCAGCCGCGCCAGATGTTGGCAGATTTCCTGCATGGCGTGCACAAACAAATCATATTCCGGACTATCGACCTGATCGATGATGGGATTATTAGCCCGACCGTTGGCCATAACCAGCACCATATCATTGGTGGAGGTATCCCCATCCACACTGATCATATTAAAGCTGTCCCCTACACTGCTGTGCAGAGCGGTCTGCAGACATTCCGGACTGATGCAGACATCGGTAGTAATAAAAGCCAACATGGTAGCCATTTGGGGATGAATCATCCCTGATCCCTTGGCTATGGCTCCCAGGCGTACCGGTTTCCCTTTGATCACCACTTCCACTGCCTGCTCCTTGATACGCAGATCGGTGGTCATAATGGCCCGGGCAGCTGATGCAGATCCCTGCATACTCAGCTCTTGTGCTGCTTTATAAATACCAGCCTCCACCCGCTCCATGGGCAGTTCAACCCCGATGACCCCGGTGGAAGCTATTAAAACGTCCCGGGGATCAATATTCAGAGCCCGGGCACCAATCTGCGCCATACGAAGGGTGTCTGCATAACCCTGTTTACCAGTACAGGCATTGGCATTGCCACTGTTAACTATAATAGCCTGCGCCTGCTGATCCCTTAAATGTTCGCGATTTATATCGATACAAGCAGCATGAACCAGATTGGTGGTAAATACACCTGCTGTTGTACACCTGCTTGCCGAAAAAATGATAGCCAAATCTTCCTTCTCTTCGTTTTTAATCCCAGCGCATATCCCCTGAGCTGTAAATCCCTGCGGGGCTGTAATCCCGGAGCTTAATTTTTTCATACCTTCTCTCCCCCTTATGGATGAACACCTGTACCGTTTAAGCCCATGGTTTCATCCAGACCTAACATGAGGTTCATATTCTGAATCGCCTGTCCGGAAGCACCACGACAAAGATTATCAATGGCACAGAACAAAATGGCATGGCCGTTTTGATCTGCATAAGCATTGAGATGTAGTTCATTGGAACCATACACCCATTTGGTATGCGGCATAATCCCCTGCGGTAATACCTGGAAGAAATACTCCTCTGCATAGGCTTCCACCATGACCTGCCTGATCTGAACGGGATCAACTCCCGGTTTTATACGGCAGTAGATGGTACTCAAGATGCCGCGATTCATCGGTACCAAATGAGGGGTAAAGACCATGTCTACCCCGGTACCAGCTGCCCGGCTCAATTCCTGCGCAATTTCCGGCCCATGGCGATGAGTACCGACACCATAAGGATGAGTCCCTTCATGGACCTCGCAAAAAAGACTGCTGGTGCGTAATCCGCGTCCAGCCCCGGAAACTCCGCTTTTGGCATCAATGATGATTCCCCCGGGTTCAATCAGCCCTCTTTGCAGCAGAGGTGTTAGCGGAACAATGGCCGCAGTGGGAAAGCAGCCGGGATTAGCAACAAATGGCGCCTTTTTAATCTCCTCCCGATGCAGTTCAGGAATGCCATAAACAGCCTGCGGCAGCATTTCGGGGGCCTCATGCCGTAAACCATAATACTGCTCGTAGAGCCGGGCATCACGCAGCCGAAAATCGGCTCCCAAATCCACACAGGGAATGCCGGCGGCAACTAATTCCCGTACCATGGGTACCGAAAGACCATGCGGCAAGGCCAGAAATACGGCGTCACAACGCTGTTTTATAGTATGAATATCGGTCGCCTCACAGATTAAATTGATGCGGCCGTATAATTCAGGATAAAGCTCGGAAATCGGTCTGCCGATGTTTTCCGTTGAACTAATATAGACAGCTTCAAATCTTTCGTGCCCCACCATCAGGCGCAGCAATTCTGCAGCAGTATATCCATCTCCTACGATTCCTATTCGATACATCCTACCAGACCTCCTTAAATAAACAGTTATAATTATACATCCGTGTGAATAAGTTTTCAATGCTGCTATAGCCAAAAAAATAGTCCGGCTAGCTTCTTCTGTAAAATAGAGGACAATCATTACCATACTGTGTCTATCAGCTTTCCCGCCGGGCAAAAAAATCGCGAATATCCCTGCGCAGTACCACGAAGCAGAGCAAAAAGACCGCGCTGATCCGCGGTCTTTTATCCGTATTGCTGATCTGCTGCTTTCTGACAACTCAGCTTTATCCCAGAACATTAGCTGGCACTTGGTACTATCAACTCCTGACCATGCTTACATTATGTATCCCTAATATATCCCTACATATCCCTGTGGGCATGGGAAACCTCCTCTTGCCCCATAAATTCTATATAATGCCAGTAATGGCGACAGTATTTCCCCTGCCTATACGATATTTATTACTTTTCTAAGCGGTAAGACTTTTCTATCGTTGTTGCAACTGCTACAATCATTTAAAAGACAATAGTGTTTTGTAGTGCCTTTTCTGCTGGTATCTATAAATCTTTCCATTTACTTCCGGGCAGTATATGCGAACATCATGTTTTTAGGTATTCTTTACCTCTTGTAATACAAAATTCGTATACCTTAAATTCCTATTTTCAACTATAATTAATGTATGGAGGATTTTCTATGTGACAGCCTTTTCTTTTCGAACTTTATTGTATAATACTAATAGAAGTCTATTTAAATCGGTACCCTAAGAAAGAAGAGGCTCGCAAAATATTCGGTCTCTACTTTGTAATGGCGCTATTAAAGCCTTACGGCATTAATAATTTTAGGAGGTAAGATAATGGCACAAAATTTTATTAACAAAACCCGTGACCACCTGTTCATTGTAAAAGAATGGCTTGACTCTGAAAAGATTATGGGATTCGATCGGTTTAAAGATGTCTACTCCGTCGATGACGCAGATGCTATTCTAACAGAAGCCCTCAGAATGTCCGAAGAGGTTATCGCACCAACCAATGACGAAAATGATGAGATCGGAGCTCAATTTGAAAATGGAAAGGTAACAGTTCCTCCAGGAATGAAAGAAGCCTACTGGTTTATTCAGGAAAACGGCTGGGGGTCCTGTAACGTAGATCCCAACTATGAATATGCACTGCCACGTATCCTGATGGGTGCTGTCGGTGAATATATGGCCGGAGCCAATATGGGACTGACCACTTATTACCTGGCAACTTCAGGGGCCGCAGAACTGATCGAAGAATTTGGTTCAGATCATCTAAAAGAATTGTTCCTGGAAAAAATGTATTCCGGCGAGTGGGCCGGTACCATGGACCTCACCGAACCTAATGGCGGTTCTGATGTTGGCGATCTGCTGACCAAAGCCTTCCCCACTGACAAACCTGGTGTTTACAAGATTAAAGGATCCAAATGCTTTATCTCCGGTGGAGAGCAGGATATTACTGAAAACATCATCCACCTTACTCTGGCTCGGGTAGAAGGTGCCCGTCCTGGTACATCCGGCATCTCACTTTTCGTGATCCCCAAATACTGGGTTAATGATGATGGTAGCCTAGGCGAGTTCAACGATATCAACTGTGTCAGCATTGAGCATAAAATGGGTATTCGCGGTAACGCTACCTGTACCCTGGCCTTTGGCGAAAACAATGAATGCCGCGGCTGGATTCTGGGCGATCCTCCCGGAGAAGACGGCAGAGCTTCCGGCATGCGCCAGATGTTCAACATGATGAATGAAGAACGTCTGAACACCGGCATGGGTGCATTATCCGTTGCCACCGTCGCTTACTACAATTCTGCTGAATATGCCCGAGAGCGAATTCAGGGCCGCCCCATTACTAACCCCAAAGGTGATCGGGTGCCGATTATCAAACATGAAGACGTACGCAGAATGCTCCTGGACCAGAAGGCGCATCTGGAAGCAATGCGCGCTATGGCCTTTAAGACTTTATACTACCTGGATGTGGCTGAAAACAGCCCTGATCCTGAAGAAAGAGAGATTGCCCGGGCACGAGCTGAAGTCAATACTCCTTTAATCAAGGCTTATAACTCCGATATGGGATGGATCCTCTGTGCTGAAGCAATGCAGGTATATGGTGGTTACGGCTATAGTGAAGAATATCCTATAGCACAGCTGTGCCGCGATATCAAAATCCTTTCCATCTGGGAAGGAACCAACTACATTCAGTCCATGGACCTGGTGGGACGTAAATGGATGCTGAAAAAAGGTGCTCTGTTCCAGGCTTGGTTGGACGAAATCACCAGCTTCATTGATAAAAATGGTACCGGGGGAGACTTTGATAGTGAAATGGCTCTCCTGAAAGAGGCCATCAATGCTTACAATCAGATTCGCCTGGCTATTCGCGATTATGCTATGGGCGGAAAAATTCAGTTTATGCCTCTTTTTGCTACCCGCATCCTGCATGCTACCGCAAAACTCTATTGTTCTTATGTGATCCTTGACCAGGCTCTGGTAGCACAAAATAAAATTAAGGAGCTGGGTGAAGATCATTATGATTACCCGTTCTACCGTGGTAAAGTCGAAGCAGCCCGTTACTATGTAAATAACGTCTTACCAGATGTTATGACTCTGGCTGAAGTGATTAAGAAGGGTGATGCTTCGGTACTGGATATTCCTGAAGACGCTTTCTTCGTCTAATAGACTGTTGCAAAGCTATAAAAACCCGTAGAACTGATATGCTCCCCTCAAAGTAGACCGTTGAAATAATTAATTTTGACTGCTACCACGAGGGGAGCATTTTTATGCTACATGAAGGATAAAGGGAAATTGCCATGGGAATTAAAAGGCAGGATTGTTGAAGAATACCGTGGAGGAAGAAGCGGAGTGACAGGGATAACTCAAAAACATGGTATTAATGATAACCTTGCGGGACTACAGTAGCTTACTATCCATGATATAGTGCTATCCATCTCTACAGGCTGCCGTAGGTATACTTTTAAACATGCGAAAGGGAGACAGCTGCCTGTCTCCCCTCCACCGAACCCTCACACTTCCCTCAGGGGATAGTATATCTACCTTGTTTTTCGGTCTGCTTTTATTATAACACAAATTCTTTCGTTAGTTAATATTATGTGAGCGTATATTTTGTTTGTTAATTTTAGGAATATCTGCACTTTTTCAGGGGCGAACTCATATTCTAAACAGCAACTGGACTTTGTTAGATGATAGTCAACGGGGATCTTTGATCTCTGTGACTTTCATATAAAAGGGGAGGTGCCCTGGCACTTCCCCGCTTTGTTTGCGGATTTTAGCCTCCGGTTTTTCTATTTCTGCCTTGGCCAGACCGGCAAAAATGGCATAAGCCAGTTTTTGCTGATAGTCCTTCGACAACAAGAGCTGCTCTTCCCGCGGATGAGATATAAATCCCACTTCCACCAGAATGGTGGTCATGTGGTTTTGTTTCATCAAGTAATAGTCAGCCCCCCGAGCCTTTCTTTTACTACCGGTAACCCTGCCCAGCTCTGCCTGAATAGATTCAGCTATACGCTTGCCCTTTTCATCCTGATTATAATAAAAGACCTGTGCACCGCTCCATTTCCTGCTGCTCTCAGCATTGGTATGAATGCTGATATAGAGGTCAGCTTTGCTGCGCCGACCTACTTCAACGCGATTGGCCATGTCTTGTTTTTTACGTTCACGGATGGAGCCCGTAAACTCATCACCGGCCAAATCATCATCATATAGACGGGTACAGACTACCAGCGCCCCTGCCTGTGACAGGTAGCGAACTAAATGGCGGCTGATATCCAGGACAATATCCTTTTCAAGATTATCATTCCGGCTGATCGCCCCCGGATCGACCCCACCATGGCCGGGATCCACCACAATAACACGATTGGCCAGAGCGTAGGATAAGACGGACTGCTCCTGCCAGTGTGGCAGCATAATTCCAACACCGAAAAGAAACAGCAGCAGACTGAAGGAAATGACCATGCTGAACTTTTTTCTATCAAAAATGAAAACACGATTCTTGATCATATATCTTTCCCCGCTCCCTTACCTACTTTCTAAGTATATGAAAAGGAAGGCAAAAAAGAACGTTATCCCCTGTGCTTACGATTCCAGGAAGATAAACTGTACTTAGATAAGCATTTTCTGAGGCTATATCTGTTAAACACCCTCATAATTCATTTGCTGGCAGACTTATCGATAGGTTATGATGGGAAGGGTAAAGGAAGATAAATTTATAGAAATCAGACCTTCGGCTGTAATTTATACATACCATCTATCGTAGTGTAAGTAGGGAAGGAGTGTTTACAAATG
>DUSB01000041.1 GCA_012840625.1 Syntrophomonadaceae bacterium | reverse complement strand
TCATAGTCCTGCTGGTCAGCAAATTCCCACTTTTCAATCTGGTTCATGGCTTTACCACCTACACGTACTGTTCCTTTTTCCCCCAGAATAGTAATAGATCCTTCCAGGTTCTTCGGGTAGGTAAGCATGGTTACATTGATGCTGCCTATGGCGCCACTCTGGAAGCGAATAATGGCGGAACCGGTATCTTCAGCTTCGATGTTTCTTGCCAGGGTAGCGGTGAAGGATTTTACTTCCTCAATCGGTCCTCCAAACCACTGCACCATGTCTACGTAATGAGAGGCCTGGTTCATAAAAGCTCCGCCGTCATATTTCCAGGTACCCCGCCAGGAGGCCATGTCGTAGTAGTCCTGGGGGCGAGTCCAAAAGACGTTGGAGTTTATCATATATATTCTGCCAAAGCGGCCTTCTTCGAAGGCTCTTCTGACCAGTTGTATGCTGGGGTTGAGACGGTTTTGCAGTACTACAAATAGTTTTACTCCGGCTTCGTCACAGGCTTTTATTAGTTCATCCGCTTCTGCCAATCTGCAGGCCATGGGTTTCTCGGTAAGTACATGTTTGCCATACTGAGCAGCCTGGATACCGTGCTGCGGATGCAGCCCTGAGGGGGTGCAAATGGAGATAAGATCTATATCTGGATTTTGCAGCATTTCTTCATAGTTAGTAGTCCAAAAAGGTATCTTATAATTTCCCGCCCCTTCACGGGCGCGTTCTTCAATGATGTCACAGCAGGCGATACATTGAGCATCCTGCTGCTGGGCGATGGCTTCAAAATGGTTTTTTGAAATCCGGCCACAGCCTATAAGACCTATGTTGATCATGTTTCTGAACTCCTTTATCGCAGGTTTAAATGCTTTTATCTTTGAATAAAATCAATAACGGTTTTTGCTATGTATTTTATTTGTTCTTCGGTTAAACCCGGGTCAATAGGGAGGGCCAGTACTCGTTTACAGGCTTGTTCAGCCCGAGGGAGATCCCCTTCCTTGTAGTTAAGATCTGCAAAACATTCCTGCAGGTGTAAAGGCAGTGGATAATAGACGGCGTTGGCTATACCATTAGCTTTTAGATGTTCTGCCAGTTCATCACGCCCATCTATTTCTATAACGTATTGATGAAAAATGTGTCCCGGTACTACCTGCGGCCATTTTAACCGATTTTGCAAAGCAGCTGCCTGAAAGGTTTCATTATATACAGCTGCTACCTGGCGGCGTTTCTGGTTCCATTCATTCAGATAATGTAATTTCACATCAAGGATAGCTGCCTGTATGGCATCCAGACGGCTGTTGTAACCGATGATGCTGTGATAGTATTTGGGTTTGGAACCATGTACACGCAGCATGCGGATTTTTTCTGCTAAATGATCATCATTGGTAACCACCATGCCTCCATCACCAAAGCCTCCCAGATTCTTGGAGGGGAAAAAGCTAAAACAACCGCTATTTCCTATCGCCCCTGCTTTAGCAGTAAAAGAAGATACTTCGTCAGATGTCAGACTTAGTTCTGCACCGATGGCCTGACAGGCATCTTCAATGATATAAACATGGTAATCTTCAGCCAGGTCCATAAGACGCTGCATGTCTACTGGTAAGCCAAAAAGATGTACCGGTATGATAGCTTTAATGTCTTGCTGGGTTTTCAAAATATTTTCTACCTGGTCAAGGTCCAGGTTATAATTTTCGGGATCAATATCGACAAATACTGGCGTTGCGTCCATTCGGCTTACTGCACTGGCAGTGGCAAAAAAGGTAAACGTTGGTACAATTACTTTATCACCAGGGCCAATTCCTAAAGCATGCAGGGATAATACCAGGGCATCGGAACCAGAAGCTACACCAATAGCATGTTCTACCTGTAGAAATTCTTCTATATGTTCTTCAAACTGACGTACCTGGGGGCCCATGATGTAGGCACCGCTTTCTAGCACGTCTGTAATAGCTTGATCGATCTCTTTTTTTATGGCCTTATATTGTCCAACCAGATCTAACATGGGTATGTTCATTTTTCCTGGGCTCCTTTTTGAGGCTGCTTGTTATTTCTTACACTCTATTTGCTTACCTTCATTTATAATATGATAGCTCAAACCACATTCACTGCACCGGGCTTCATCCTTTTTGAACTCTAGCCTAATACCACACTGGCACACCCAGCCGCGTATCTGAGCAGGGCTGCCATACACCAGGGCATAATCAGGAACATCTTTACTTACCACTGCTCCAGCACCTATCATAGCGTACTGTCCGATGGTGTTTCCACAAATGATGGTGGCATTGGCACCCACAGTAGCACCCTTTTTTAGTAGGGTCTGCTTAAATTCGTCTTTTCGCTCGATAAAGGCACGGGGGTTGATTACATTGGTAAAAACCATCGATGGACCTAGAAAGACATCATCTTCACAGATAACGCCAGAATAAATGGATACATTGTTTTGTACTTTTACATTGTTGCCCAGAACTACTCCCGGGGCGATAAAAACGTTCTGCCCAATATTACAGTGACTGCCGATTCTGCTGCCGCTCATTAGATGACAGAAGTGCCATACTCTTGTTCCTCTGCCTATTTGGACGTTCTTATCTATATATGAAGATTCATGTACAAAGATACTTTCGGACATTCCTAATCTCCCTTTTTGATGCTAATCTCATTTGAGTACTATATAAAATCAGCGTCCTTCTACTTCTAAACCGCCAATTCTACAGTAAGGTTATCTTTTCTCTGCCTTCGCTGACGTTCCGGGTAGCATTGCGGGTATCAAACACACGCCGGGCATTTTGTACCACCCACTGATAGTCAATACTGCTGTGATCCGTGGCAATGAGAACCAGATCCGCTTCAGTAATACTCTGCTTGGTCAGGGGGATGGAGTTCATTATTAAACCATGGCTGTTGCATTCGGGGATAAAAGGATCATGATAAGAAATTTCCACCCCTTCAGCCTGCAAAAGCTTGATTACATCAATGGACGGTGATTCCCTTTCATCTTTGATATCCTTTTTATAAGCAATCCCCAGAACCAGAATCCTGGCTTCAGCAGAGGCGATACCAGCATGATTTAGGATACGCAGAGCCTTATCCCTAACAAACTCCGGCATACGCCGGTTAATCTCTCC
>DUSB01000040.1 GCA_012840625.1 Syntrophomonadaceae bacterium | reverse complement strand
TAGAGCGTGAAAGCCAGGTGGAAACGGATGATGGTCTGCTGATGGTATTCACCTCTGGGACCACCGGTCAACCTAAAGGAGCGCTTTTATCCCATCGCAATATTATCCATTCCAGCCTGATTGAAGCTGATACTTTCGAAAGTACCCCTGATGATGTATATTTAAACAATATGCCGATTAACCATGTAGGTGGAGCTATTGTAGCAGGAAGCACTCCCATTGTTTCTGCTTCTACTATGGTACTTTTGGCTAAATTTAGTCCCACAAAGACCTTACAATTGATCGAACAGGAGGGTGTAAGTGTTTTAGGGCAGATACCCACCCAGTATACGATGGAATTTAACGTTCCGGATTATGATAAATATGATAAATCCTCCTTGAGAGTGGTTCACTTTGGCGGTTCTATGCCTCCGAAAACCACCCTGCGGAAAGTACATGCCAGCATGTGCGAGAATATGTTCAACTGTCTGGGCATGACAGAGGCTGCTGGAATCGTGTCTTATACCCCTAAAGGTGCCAGTATCGAGGTACTGAGTAAATCAGTGGGAAAGGGTATTCCCGAGGTAGAATGGAAACTGGTGGATAAAAAAAGAAGGCCGGTTCGCCGCGGAGAAGTGGGTGAGATCGCCTACCGGGGCAGTACGATTATCAAAGAGTACTATAAACTTCCCCAGGCTACAGCTGAAGCTATTGATGACGAGGGATGGTTTTATGCCGGAGATCTGTTTTATGAAGATGAAAACGGTCTCTTAATTTTTATGGGCCGTAAACATGATATGTTTATAACCGGCGGAGAAAATGTCTATCCGGCTGAAGTTGAAAAGGCTATATCAAGTTATGAAAAAGTTCAGACGGTGGCAGTTGTGCCAGTAAAAGATGATGTGTATGGGGAAATCGGATGTGCCTATATCATACCTAAACCGGGCTATACGATGGAAGAGGAAGAAATTACGACCTTTTTAAAAGCGAAGCTGGCTAAATATAAGATACCAAAAAAATTTATCTTTAGAGAGGCTCTGCCCTTAAATGCTACCGGCAAAGTAGATAAAAAAATGCTGAAAAAGAAAATAGCAGAAGAAATACAAGCGCTTAGCAGTTAATAAGGGCTGGGGCGAGGTTTTAAAAAAAGAAACTGCATGCCTCCCGGACAGTGGATTGATATTTATATATAAAATATGTTTGTTTTGTTTATAGCTTATGAAGGAGTAGAGCGTAACGGAATAATAGGCCAGAAGGTTTTATAGAATTGATGAATCATTGTGGGTAAAAATCTGCTACCATGAAGATAAACGATATTTATCTGATTAGTCCATATTTGGGGGGAGTTTATATGCATTGTTTGGCCGGTGTAGCCATGATGGATATGGATGAAAAGCGGGTTTTACTTGCACATTTAGAGAGCTTTGATAATCTGCTGCTGCTTAAAGAAGGCGCCATGGATGGTGCGCTGAAGGCCAAGAACTGGCTGGCTGGTAAAAGTGCTCGTCTGGCGGTAAAAATGGGAAAGAATGATTGGCAGGAACGGATTGAGGACTGGGATGAACACAGCGACTGGAACACCCGGGGCATCGAAGAAAAGATTGAGAGGCGCATAGCTGCGGTAAGCACCTATGCGGAGTTTGAGGTGCAGGCTTATCTGAAAGAAGATCTGGCAAAATTGGTCCGACTGGATCGTGGTCAGAGCTATGAGGAAATTGCCGCAGCTTACAGCAAAAAATTAGCCGAACATTATAATATTGAAGGATGGCAGGGTTTGGAGCCAGAGCAGCTGGAGAAGAAGCTTTATGCCTTTTGTGTGGAAGAGCAGCTGCGCTTGATTCGGGAGCGAGTGGACAAATTAAGTAAAGAGCAGCTGGGCAGGCTGCATGAACGTTTGGATAAGGACCTAAGGGTTTTTGGTCCTTTTTCACAGCAGGCGCTGTGTGAGGCGGCGGGCCTGGAGGAATTATCTGCGGATGCTGTAATGGCTGCGCTGGAAAATAGTTCGTCCGTTGCCATGGCTAAAACGTTGATGGCTGGCAATGCATATGGCATGCATCTTTTTCTGGCTATTGTAGTCAGCTCCTTGGCCCAGGTTTTAGAGATTACTTTTTCCTTTGGGGTTTACACTGGTTCCAGCGGTAATCTGATTTATCTTTTATCGTCATTTTTATTGCTGCTGGTAACCATGGATGGCGGAGGCCTACCCTGGTGGCAGACGCAGGCTAGGCTTAATGAATATTTAATTAAAGCTGTTTTCCTGGCCGGCAAGGCTCGTATAGCTATCGAAGAGAGCAAAGAACTGTGTGATTAGGTGCTTTGTTGCACCCGACCGGGGGAGGATTTGGGGGGGAGATCTTGTATTGCTGCTGGGTAGCACAGGCTCTGATCAGGAGTGTTCTTCATTAATGAGGAAGGCTCCTTTTTTATGGGCGTTACAATGGTACGGGGCTGCAGGGCTGTGGATAGACTGTGATATTATAAATAATAAGCGTATACGAAAGAAGAAGGAAGGTGAGAGAAGATTATTACCTTGAAGGGACAGTTTAATCATGCTATTGTCTATACCGACCAGATTGATGAGAAAGCGATACAACAGATTACGGAGCTGTGCAATCAGGAGTTTTGTCGCCATAGTATTATTCGCATCATGCCCGATGTACATGCTGGGATAGGCTGCACGATTGGTACCACTATGACTCTGCGGGATAAAGTGGTACCCAACCTGGTGGGGGTAGATATTGGTTGTGGCATTGAAGTGATGAAATTAGAGGAAAATGTAATCGACCTGAAAAACCTGGATCAGTTCATTCGCGCCTTTATACCGGCGGGATTTAACATCCGTAAAAAGGAGCATCCGTATGTAAGCCAGATTCCGCTTCATAAGCTGCGTGCCCGGGATCATTTAAATATGAAACGGGCCCGCTTGAGTGTGGGAACGCTGGGCGGCGGCAATCATTTTATCGAGGTAAATGAAGATCAAACGGGTGCTTTGTATCTTACCATTCATTCCGGCAGCCGTCATCTGGGTAAACAGCTGGCGGAGTATTATCAGCAGCGGGCTGCGGAAAAGCTGGCCGCAAAACCTAATAATAAGGTACCCCGTGATCTGGCCTATTTGGAAGGGCAGGATTTTGAAGATTATATCCATGATATGAAGATTGTTCAGCATTATGCTACCGTCAACCGGCAGGCTATTGCCGATGAAATTGTGCGCTATATGAATTTTACGGTGGCAGATGAGTTTACTACCATTCATAATTATATTGATACCGAGCATATGATACTGCGCAAAGGGGCCATTTCTGCCCGGGAGGGTGAGCGGGTCATTATTCCTATTAACATGAGAGATGGGAGCATACTGGCGGTAGGGAAAGGTAATCCCGCCTGGAACTATTCGGCCCCTCATGGTGCAGGCAGAATCCTCAGTCGCCGACAGGCGAAAAAGAAAATTTCCCTGCAGGAATTCAAGGATTCCATGCAAAATGTGTATTCTACTTCTGTGCGTGCTGCCACGCTGGACGAGGCGCCTATGGCCTATCGTCCTCTTGGTGAAATCTTAAAAAATATTAAGGATTCGGTGGAGGTGCTGGAGGTAATCAAGCCGATCTATAATTTTAAGGCAGCTTAGAGAGGCTGGAGCAGCTTGAAAGAAGTAGGGAGGCTATTGGTAAAATTCCATAAAAAGTTGTGTTTTGACTCTTGCACATTTTTTGATAAACTGTTATTATAGTTACTGCCTGAATTGCGGCGCCGTGGTGTAGCGGTTTAACATGCCGGCCTGTCACGCCGGAGATCGTGGGTTCAAATCCCATCGGCGTCGCCATATTATTTTGGGCGGGAGTAGCTCAGTGGTAGAGCACCGGCTTCCCAAGCCGGGTGTCGCGGGTTCGACCCCCGTTTCCCGCTCCAGATTTTATTAAACTGGATTTTTGGAAGGGGTAATACCGTGAAAAAACATATGACCACCATTATTCAGCCCAATCTTCGCAAGGATCTGGATCATACCAACTGCAGGGAATGTGCAACCTCATGTCAGTCTGCCTGTAAGACTTCCTGCACGGTTGGCAATCAGGTCTGCAAGAAATAAGCTTTATACAGCCCGGGGGTACGTACCCCCTTTTTTTGTGCCCGGATATAATTCCGGGCGGCTCATTTTAATGTTTTGGATAGCAGAGAATTCAGGGAGAGGGTGACCATTTTGCAGCTAAGCGCCAATTATGATTTTGATGCCCATGTACACTTATTTCGCTATAAAGAGATGAATATTGTATTGGATGTAAACAGCGGAGCTGTCCATCTCCTGGATGATATGGCCGCAGTTGTTATGCGGGCTTTTATTGATCACCGGGGGGATATTGAGGCGGTTTTTAAAGCGACAGAAGGCTGTGGTACTCATGCAGAGGTGGAAGACATTCTGGAGGAATTTGAGCAGGCTTTTACAGCGCAGGCTTTGTTTACTGATGATGATTTCCCGCGTATAGATCTGTCAGCCATGTATATTAAGGCGCTATGTTTGAATGTTGCTCATGCGTGCAACATGAAATGCGGTTACTGTTTTGCGGCTCAGGGTGATTTCGGTCTGACACCCTCCTTGATGGATATTCAGACCGCCCAACAGGCGGTGGAGTTTCTGCTTGAGAAGAGCGGGCCTGTTCGCCATCTGGAAATTGACTTTTTTGGTGGTGAACCGCTTTTAGTCAAGGAAATGCTGCAGGAGCTGGTGGACTATTGTCGCCAGCGTGAAAAAGAGACGGGCAAGCACTTCAACTTTACTCTGACCACGAATGCACTTTACCTGGATGAAGAGATGATGGCATGGATTATTAAACATGATATCAGCATCATTCTCAGCCTGGATGGACGCCAAAAAGTCCATGATCAGCACCGCCTTCTGCGTGATGGACAGGGTAGTTACGATCTGGTTCTTCCCAGGATTAAAGCAATGGTTGACAAAGACCCGATCAGTTATTTTGTGCGGGGAACCTTTACCCGACATAATCTTGATTTTAGCAAGGATTTACAGCATATGATTGACCTGGGTTTTGATTATATCTCGCTGGAACCGGCAGTGGGACCAGATAATGGCTATTCGATTCTCCCGGAGGATTTACCCGTCGTTCTGGCTGAATACGATCGTGTCACCGACCTGCTTTTAGCAAGATATGAACAGGGGCGGGAGGTATTCTTCTTTCATTATAATCTGGATCTACAAAAGGGCCCCTGCCTAGCTAAACGCAGTACTGGCTGTGGAGCTGGTGTAGAGTATCTGGTTATTACCCCGCAGGGTGATATTTATCCCTGTCACCAGTTTGTCGGGCAGGAAGAGTTTTACATGGGCAGTATAAAAAATGGGGAGCTTAATGGACGGATTCGTTCTCGCTTTGAAAACAATCAGGTCAGGGACAAAGAATGCGCGCGTTGCTGGGCGCGAAACTTTTGCGGTGGTGGCTGCCATGCCAATGCTTATTTTAGCAATCATGATATGAGCCGACCGCACGAAACCAGCTGCATGATGCACAAAAAAAGGTTGGAAGGGGCAATATATCTCGAATTAAAAAAGAAATTAAAATAATATAAAAATAATATAAAAATTAAGAAGGATTTTCAACATTCACGTAGAAGAAAGGTTACTTATAAAAATAATGTAAAAATAATGGAGTTTATTATGTGGGATTTATATCAAAAGCATAAGATCCCTATGCTGGCAATAGGGATCGCATTTATTTTCGTAGCCGTATGGTTGTTCGGAATTCGCACCCCGGCCTGGGCCGTTTATATCGATGGAGACAGGAAACTTGTTGTCAAGGATGCAGCTAAAGTCGAAGAGGTTGTTGATCAGTTAGAGAAGAAGGCGTGTAGATCTGGGGAGCAGGATGTTTCACCAGAGAATAAGATCGAATTAAAGCTATGTTTCGCCGACCGGGAGGATTTGATTCCTCCACAACGAATCGCTTCTTATTTGAAGCAGGATCTTAATTTTCAGGCACGGGCAGCAGCTATTACGGTAGACGGTAAAGAAGTAGTCTATGTGGATAATCAACGAGCAGCGCAACGCGTTCTGGATAAAATCAAAAAAGCTCATTCTTATCCAGCCGACGGGGAAAAACTTGTCTCCGTCCGATTTGAAGAAAAGGTTGAGATCAAAGAGGCCACTGTTCCTATTGCTCAGTTGAAAAATGAAGTTGAAGCCTGGGTAATCATGACTACCGGCACCGAGAAGGCAGAAAAGTACGTGGTTAAAGAAGGAGACAGCCTCTGGTTAATTGCCCGCCAGCACAACATGTACGTAAATGATATTGTTCAGGCTAATCGGGTAGGAGAAGATGAAGAGCTGCAGCTGGGACAGGAATTGCTGTTAAAACGCTGCCAACCTTACGTCAATGTGGTGGCTAAATTTGAGGGAAATAAAGTGGAGGATATTCCCTATGAAACCAAGGTTGTTACTGATCGCAGTGCTTCCACCGGGGTCTATGTAAAACAGGAAGGTAAAGAAGGGGAGAAACGGATTTCATACGTTGAAGTACGAAAGAACGGTGTAGCCACGCGAAAGGATATTCTGGAAGAAAAGATTCTACGCGCTGCGGTGGACAAAGTGCTTGTAAAAGGTGGACGTGCATCCTATGTCGCCATGACAGGAACACCATCTCGTGGCGGAGGCTACGGTTTATGCTGGCCTTGCTACGGCCCCATCACTCAGCCTTATAGGGGTGGACATACAGGCATCGATATTGGTGGCAGTACCGGTCGAACCATTCAAGCAGCTGCTGGTGGTGTAGTAAGCTATACCGGCAGACAGGGTGGTTACGGTAACTTCGTAATTATCAATCACGGAGGCGGCTTGGTTACACGTTATGCCCACTTGAACAGCATCAACGTTTCCAGGGGGCAGAGGGTTGCGGGCGGCCAGATGATAGGAACTATGGGTTCTACCGGCAGAAGCACCGGGCCTCACCTGCACTTTGAAGTGCTATCCGGAGGATCCTTTGTAAATCCATTAAATTATCTACGCTAACACTTAGAGATCCTGACCACATGGTCAGGATCTTTTTCTTTTGTATATTGATACTACCAGTATTTGTTCATCCCCCTCTCATTAAACCCATAGTATAATCTTAGAGGGGAGGGGGGTACTGTGAATACGTTCAAGCATGCTCATATGGTGTTGGGTCTTCTGTTTGCTGTTTCTGCCCTGATTCTGCTGAGTACCTGTATAGTGTCGGGGAAGACAGTTGCCGACATGAGACAGGCTATCGTACAATTTGTCATCGGGAAAGAAGCAAGCCTGCAAACCGCTGATTTTCAGGAACTCCAAACAGATCATTTTATCATAAAATTTACATCTTCTGACGAAGAATGTGTTAATATGATAGGGAAAGCAGCAGAAAAGGCTTATGCGTCGGTGAGCACATTTTGGGGAGAAAAACCGGCGCGAAAAACCATGCTTATTATCTATCCGGACAACCTCAGTATGAACGAAAGTTTTGGCTGGGAGCGTAATGAGAAAGCGATGGGGGTTTATTGGGGAGGGACGATTCGCGTTCTTACACCCCGGGAATGGATGCAGGATCCCCAGGAATTCGAACTATTTATGCGTGAGGGGCCTATGGTTCATGAATTCACTCATCTGCTGGTTGACCAGATGACCAGAGGCAATTATAATCGCTGGTGGACAGAGGGTGTAGCTCAGTATGTGGAGAAAGAAATAACAGGTTTTAAGTTTGTTGATCCTGAAAAACCGATTTATTATACCCTGTCTGAGCTGGAAAAGGATTTTGATCAGCTTGATCAGCGGAGCGCATACTGGGAGTCACTACTAATTATAGAATATATTGTGGAACAATATGGAGAAGAATCAGTTTACGAGATTATGTGTGCTCTGGGCAATGGTGCTACTATGCAGCAGGCGCTTGAGAGCTCACTGGGAATAGGCTATGCTGGTTTTGAAATTGGCTTTTATCAGTACTGGCAAGACATTTAGGTGAGGTGTACTTTTTGAAAGAGACGTTGATTATAGAAGGGGAACGCCCGCTTCATGGCAATGTAAGGGTTAGCGGGGCTAAGAATGCTGCCCTGGTTATTATGGCTGCAGCCATAATGGCGGATGGAGAGACGATTCTGGATAATGTTCCTCAGATATGTGATGTTGATGTTATGATGCAGATCATCAACGATTTAGGCGTGGACTGCCATTGGAATGATGATGGCAGTTTATCCATTTGCCCGCCTGATAAGGAGATTCTTACCAAAACCCCATACCATTTAGCTAAAAAGGTTCGTGCCTCCAATCTTTTTCTGGGATCACTGCTTGGTCGTCAAGGAGAGGCGGTTATTTCTATGCCGGGAGGCTGTGACATCGGCTCTCGCCCTATGGATTTACACCTGAAAGGGGTACAGGCCCTGGGGGCAGAGATTGATATAGAACATGGTTTTATCTATGCTCGTGCCAAAAAGACCAGCGGAAACAGGGTGTATCTTGATTTTCCCAGTGTTGGGGCAACGGAAAACATTATGATGATGGCGGCCAAAACGCCTGGTCTTACGGTGATAGAGAATTCGGCCAAGGAACCGGAAATCGTTGATCTGGCTAATTTCATTAACTCTATGGGGGGCAAGATTCGTGGAGCGGGGACAGATATTATTAAGATAGAAGGGGTATCGCAGCTGAAACCAGGGCGTTATGCTATTATTCCCGATCGTATTGAGGCAGGTACTTATATGGTAGCGGCGGCTATCAGTGGGGGGGAAATAATGGTAGAAAACATCATTCCCACTCACCTGCATCCGATTACGGCTAAACTGCAGGAAACCGGAGCTATGGTTCAGGAGAAGGATAATGGTCTGCTGGTTACTGCCGGGGACAGGATTTTACCGGCGGATATCAAGACCCTTCCTTATCCAGGTTTTCCTACCGATATGCAGTCGCAAATGATGGCTTTGCTGTGTTTGGCGGATGGAACCAGCGTTATTGTGGAAAATGTCTTTGAAAACCGCTTTCAAATTGTGGATGAACTGAAGCGTATGGGAGCCCGGATTAAGGTGGAGGGTCACTCAGCTGTGGTGGAAGGTCGGGATCACCTGTATGGTGCCCGGGTAAAAGCTACTGACCTGCGGGCTGGAGCAGCTTTGGTTCTGGCGGGACTGGCAGCCCGGGGACAGACTATCATTGATGATGCAGGTCTGATCTTTAGAGGCTATGAGGATATTACCAATAAGCTAACCAGCCTGGGAGCCAAAGTAGAAGAGCGATAAGTAAAATAAAATATATTATCAATATAATAGTTAATGCATGGGAGCCGTTTTTCTGGCTCCCTTTGTTGTTTTCTTTTTCTGATTCAAGCTGCTTTTGAATAAATCACTCTGCCCTGTAAAAAACTATGGATAAAGTACAGGGAAGGAAGATTATTTTGAAGAAAGCTATGACTTCGAGATTTAAGCTGCTGATACTGACTTTATGTGTGATGTTGGCGGGGTATCTTTTTTTTACGAATGAAATCAGTCTGACCAGACCGATGGCGGGAGAGGAAAGTGCAAACACAGACGGGATAGTGGTGCAGGTGGCCAGACAAGTAAGTCCATCTGTGGTGGGGATAAGCAATCTGCAGAATAATGGTGATGTGTTCGGCCAGAGCAGTTCGGAAAGTACGGGTTCAGGGGTGATCATTGATCCCCGGGGGTATATCGTGACCAATAACCATGTGGTACAGGGAGCTGATAAATTAATTGTAACCCTGGCTGATGGCAATGAAAGGGAAGCGACTATAGTGGGGCAGGATCCCAGAACGGATCTGGCGGTTATTAAGATTGATGTCAAGAACAAGGTGAGCCCGGCTGTTTTCGGGGATTCGGAAAAGCTGGAGGTTGGTCAGCAGGTGGTGGCGATTGGAAATCCACTGGGACTACGCTTTGCCCGTTCAGTAACCTCGGGAGTGGTTAGCGGCTTAAACCGCTTGATTACTACGGAAGAAGGTTTTATGTTTCGGCTCATACAAACCGATGCGGCCATTAATCCCGGTAATTCAGGCGGTGCGTTGGTCAATATGAACGGCGAAGTAGTGGGCATCAATACGGTCAAGATTGCGGTGCCGGGTTTTGAAGGGATGGGTTTTTCGATTCCATCCCGCCAGGTGCAGATGATTGCTAAAGATCTAATGGAACATGGTAAGGTGCTGCGGCCTGTACTGGGGATACGAATACTGGGGGAAATCAAGCCTAACGAAGCCAGCTATTTTAATTTGCCGGTACGTCATGGGGTGATTGTCAGCCCTCACTCGGATGGATCGGCGGGGAAAGCAGGCATTAAGGAATACGATATTATCACCGCGGTGAACGGGAAAAAGGTAGAAACAGCCCTGGATTTGCAGGAGATCATTATGAATTGCAAGGTGGGTGATACGGTTAAACTATCCATCTTACGTATGTCAGGCGGTGCAGGTGAAAATGCACAAAAGATCACCCGGAAGATCAAGCTGGAACGGGATGGCCATTAAGGAAGCTGCCGTAAGGCAGTTTTTTTATGGCGGTGATTTGACCTCCCGGGAGATCTTTTTTCATGATAAAATAAGGCCGTTATAATGAAAAGTAGGGGAGAGCAGCTATGAAATATCGTATCCTTTCGGTAGGGAAAATCCGGGAGCCATTTTACCGGCAGGGGATTGAAGAATATTTAAAGCGCCTGTCGGCCTTCGGTCGTTTTGAACTGGTGGAGGGCCTGGAAGAAAAGCTGAAGCCCCCTTTATCAGAACGCGCGGTGGCAAAAGCGCTGGAAAAGGAAGGGGAGAAAATCTTACATTTAATTACTGCGGATGAATGGGTGGTGATTCTGGATCAAGAAGGGCAAAAACCTGATTCAATCAGTCTGGCAGAAGAATTACAAAAATGGCATGAGGGAGGGAGCGGTCGGGTTACTTTTGTGATCGGTGCCTCGCATGGCCTAGCACCGGCAGTTAAAAAAAGAGCCGACTATCGGCTGTCCATTTCTGCGCTTACTTTTCCCCATCAGATGGCAGTATTAATCCTGACTGAACAGATTTATCGTAGTTTTCGCATCATGCGTGGTGAACCGTATCATAAGTAGCATGGTATTCTAACTGAAATATGCGGCGGATAAAGTACCTGGCAAAAGAATTGCTAGGTATCTTTTGGTTCCGGGTATATATAAAATGTCAAAATTGAACAAAAGTTCTTTATTAGGGTATATAATATGGTATACATATACATTGATCAATATCCATGGGAGGGAGAAAGTGAAGAGGTTTATCTATTTCCTTGTTCCTCTGGCTTTGCTTATATGCTTGGCCTTTACCACACCAGTTTGTGCTGCTCCCAGTGTATACCTCAATGGACAGTATCTTACTTTTGATGTTTCGCCGCAGGTAGAAAATAACCGTACTTTGGTACCCGTCAGGGCTATTTTTGAGGCCCTGGATGCTGAGGTATTATGGGATGAAAATACTTCCACGGTTACGGCTTGCAAAGGGAATATCAATGTGCGCCTGCAGCCAGGAAACAAGCAGGCCCTGGTCAATAATCAAGTGGTGCTGCTGGAGGTACCGGCGCAAGCGGTAGCGGGAAGGATAATGGTTCCGCTCAGGTTTGTGTCCGAGGTGCTGGGTGCAGATGTAGACTGGGATGCTACCAGCAATGCTATCTATATTGATATTCGTCAGTCAGATCCCGTGCAGCCACCCGCTGTCGATTCCGATCACCCCCGGGACCCCCGCGAGATTTATAAAGCTGTTAGTCCTGCGGTGGTAACAATTTACACCTTTGATTGCGATGATAGTCTTTTGGTATCAGGTAGTGGCTTTATTGTTAACCCTGATGGAACCATTGTTACCAACTATCATGTTATAGAATCAGCTTGCTCAGCAGTGGTCTGCCTGCCGGATGGCTCGGAGTATGAAGTTGATCATATCATGGATTACAGCCAGCAGGAAGATATAGCCGTATTGAAAATTAACGCCAGCGGTCTGCCAGTAGTAAAGCTGGGCAATTCAGATCTGATTGAGAACGGAGAGAAGATCTTTACCATCAGCAGTCCGGGTGGATTAGGCAATACCATGTCGGATGGATTGGTCAGCAATAAATTCCGGCAGCTGGATGGATATAGCTTTATTCAGATTTCGGCACCGATTTCCCCCGGGAGCAGCGGAGGCGCGCTGTTAAATTCTCAAGGGGAAGTCATTGGGATCACCACGGCAGGATTTAGTCAGGCACAAAATGTAAACTTCGCGGTACCGATTAATCTTGTCCGTCCCTATTTGCTTACTGATCATTATATTTATCTGGCAGCAGGGGAGGTACCAGAGGAAGAACCATTATTTGAGGAAATTTACTATGAATGGGAGCCCAATAATGAGCTTTTCCTGGCGGACTGGCTGGAACTGGGAACTATTATGGTAGGGGACTTTTATCCCTTTGATGTAGATATTTATCAGCTTTATGTTCCGCACCCCGGCTGGCTGTGGGCGGCATGTTTTACCGAGGAGTTTTCCAATATTAATCTGCTGATGTATTTATGTGACAGCAGTGGTGAATATATGTTAACCGCAGATTATGTGGGAGAAGGGATATGGGAGTTAGACTATTTTATGATGCCTGGTTTGTATTATCTGGTTTTGTTGGATAGAAACATAGGTGGTTCCGGTGATCCATATTTCCTGGCAGCAGTATTGGATTAAAGAGGGTATCAGGCCATGGAATGATTCCATGGCCTTTTTATAAGCTGCTTTAAGGGAATTAAAGCAGCCAGGTAGTAAAAAAACGACAAGCTTGGGACTATTGCCCCAAAACAGTCAGTTACAAGGCAGGACAATGAAAGAACTATGCCGAACTAGGAAGGCAGTACCAGAATGGTCAGGAGATATTTCAGGGCTGTTTGCACCTCAGGGGGGCCGGGAGGGAAAATGTATAATAGCATAGCCAATGACCGCTTGATTATGGATCATGCCCGCGATATTATTCTGCTTACAGAAATGGATGGGACGATTATCGCAGCCAATCAACGAGCTGTGGATACATATGGATATAGTTCTGAAGAGATAATAAATAAGAACATACGTGATATACGGGATTGGCCTGGTTTACAAGTAAGCATCGAAGCTATGATTAAGGCAGTTCCAGAGGGTATAGTTTACCAGACCCGGCATAAACGTAAAGATGGATCTTCTTTTCCGGTGGAGGTTAGTGCTAAATGGGTGGTCTCAGACCATCAGGAGCATATTATTAGCATTGTTCGTGATATCTCGCAGCGGGAAAAGACCAGGGAAGCGTTAGTACAGAGTGAAACTCGCTGGCAGTTAGCGGTACAGGGCAGCAATGATGTGATATGGGATTGGAATCTTGATAGCGGGGAAATATTTATTTCTGACCGCCTGGGAGATTTTACCGGCTATTCTCCGGCGGAAATACCAGCGCATATTGATGATTTTATTGCCCTGTGTCATCCGGACGATATAGATTTGATTCGCCAGGCTCTTTTTGCTCATTTTCGCAAAAAAGCTCCCATTTATAAGGCGGAGTACCGAATCAGAAATAAAGATGGCACTTATAGGTGGATTCTGGCTCGTGGACAGGCCTTATGGACGGAAACAGGTCGGGCCATTCGGGTGGTAGGATCGGCCATGGATATTGATGAACGACGCCGCATGGAAGATCAATTACGGGCCGAACAGAATAAAATGAAAATTTTGCTCAAACATGCCCCTTATGGCCTGGTGATAATGGATCACTATGGGCGAATTCAGCAGGTAAACCCTATGTTTACCCAAATTACCGGCTACGTTCACGACGATATTCCGACGCTGGATGCTTTTAACCAAAATGCCTTTCCCCGGGAAGGGGATTTGCTGCAGGCAGCCAGGATATGGCCTCAGCTGATAAGTAATCCCTATCAATCTAATGTATTAAGAGTATTATGCAAAGATGGTCGGATCAAGTATCTGGAGTTTCGGGCTTCTGTGCTGGATGATGGTACAATAATGGTTGCCATTGCTGATGTGACTGCGGCCAGATATGCTGCTGATGAGCTGCGCCTCAGTGAGGCCAAATACAGGGCGGTGGTAGAGAATAGTTATGATGCCATTTGCATTTACCAGAACGAGCACTTTATCTTCTTTAACTCCAAAACCATGGAAATCACCGGCTTTTCCCGGGAGGAGCTGGAAAAGATGAGTATCTGGACCCTTTTCCACCCCGGGGATCTGAGGAGAGCGCAGCGAGAGAGCAGGAAGCGATTGACCGATTTACCCCAGCAGCCCTACGTAGCTAGAATTATATGTAAAGATGACAGCATAAAGCATCTGGAGTTTATTGGTAGTAAGCTGGAGATAAATAGCGAACCAACTATACTGGTTTCAGCCCGCGATGTCACCGAACGTGTTCAGATGGAAGCAAGCCTGATACAAAATGAAAAACGGATCCGTACTCTTTTTGCTAATATGCTGGATGGTTTTGCGTATCACCGTATCATAAACAATGAAGAGGGTAGACTGATTGATTTTGAGTTTCTGGATATTAACAAAGCCTTTGAGGAGATTTTGGGACTGAAACGCAATGAAGTACTGGGTCATCGTTTTACCGAGGTTCTTCCGGGCATTGAACATGATAGCATCGATTGGATTGGTCTTTTTGGTCGGATGGCGCTGGAAGAAAGTCGCCTGAAGTTTGAAGCTTATTCAAAGTACATGGACAGGTGGCTGTCTATCGCTGCTTTTTCCATTGAAAAAGGCTATTTTGCTACGGTGTTTTTCGATATTACTGAACATAAAAGGACGGAGGATGAGAGGCTGTATTTGAGCAGCCATGATTCGTTAACCGGTGTTTATAATCGACGTCATTTTGAGAAAGAGCTATGCAAAATGGATCAAGCTAAGAAATACCCTTTAAGTATTATTGTTGGGGATGTAAATGGTCTCAAGCTGGTTAATGATGCCTTTGGACACCAGCAGGGAGATCTTATATTAATCACCATTGCCAGGTTGTTACAGGAGGTATGCGGGCTCGATAGGGTCATTGCTCGCTGTGGTGGAGATGAGTTTATGGTGCTGCTGCCCGAAACAGATGAAAAAGTGGCGCAGGCATACTGTGAACAGATTAAACAAAAGTGCAAAGAATATGCCTCGGAGCCCATACAACCAAGCATTGCGCTGGGAACGGCTACGAAACGTGATTCAGATATAGATATAGATCACATCTTGAGTGACGCCGAAGGGAAAATGTATCGCAATAAGCTGCTGGATAGCAAGAGTGTGCGCAGTGCTATCCTTTCTTCATTAGAAGCAACTCTGCATGAACGTACCATGGAAACCAAGGATCATGCTGAGCGCATGCATCATCTGTGTGTTGACTTTGGCCGCTTTATAAACCTGCCTGATTTTGAAATAGGCCGCCTGACGATTCTGGCACGGCTGCATGATATTGGAAAAATAGCTATCCCGGACGATATTCTTATGAAGCCGGGTCCGCTTAGCACAGAAGAGATGGCCATCATACAAACCCATCCTGAGATAGGCTTCCGCATCGCCCATACCTCTTATGAGCTTTCTTTTATTGCGGAAGAGATTCTGTGTCATCATGAGCGCTGGGACGGAAAGGGTTATCCTAAAGGGCTGCAGGGAGAAGAGATTCCTATGCTGTCTCAGATCCTGGCTATTGTAGATGCCTATGATGTGATGACCCATGATCGGGTATATAAAAAGGCCATCAGCCAAGAAGAGGCACTGGAGGAAATAAGCCGCCATGCAGGAACGCAGTTTAATCCTGCTTTAGCCCGAACCTTTGTAGAATGGATGCAGCTGCAGGGGCAGGGTTCTGATGAGCCCTCCTATCAGTGATCCCCTGTCATGAAATCAAGCTCTATCCCTGTATTCTTCAGGAGAAGCATATTTTAGTTTGTGCAGTGGTAGCTGCCGGGGTTTTCTGTTTTTATAGATCGTAAAATAGCGCCAACCCAGCTTATTCATATGCTCATAAGCTAGGTCGAAATGCGAGCAGATATCAGCATAATAATGGGCATCGGAACCAATGGTAATAAGCTCTCCGCCCAACTCCCGGTATCGTTTTAAGATATCTGCCTGGGGGTGGAACTGCTGGAGGCCATAGCGGTAGCCGGAGGTGTTGATCTCTATGCCGTGGCCATTGTGGATAATGTTGATCAAGATGGTATCAATAATATCTGAATAGTCCAGGTAAGATAAAACTTTGTCCTCATAGCCCCCATAACGGATAATAAAATCCAGATGCCCAAAAACATCGTAATTATGGAAACGGTTTACACATTGCAGTATGTTTTCAAAGTAACGCAGGTAAGCCTGCTGCTGCCCTTTGCCTAGGAAAAAATCTCCGGTATAAAAGTCCAGCTGATCGGCCATATGCATGGAACAGATGACGAAGTCAAAAGGATAATGCTGTAAGAGCTGTTCAATTTTATTATGCACATGTGGCTGATAGCCGATTTCTACTCCAAATACCAGCTGCAGGCGCTGATAGCAGGTTTCCTGTAGAGCCTGAAGATGATGATAGTATTTATCAAAGTCGATTTTTTCAAACGCTGGATCAGCATAGTCATAATCAACATGGTCAGTGAAAGCCAGTTCTTTTAAACCCAGGCTAAGAGCTTGACGCAGCATTTGTTCCATACTTGATTTACCATCGCCTGAATAGTTGGTGTGAGTGTGATAATCTCCATAATAACTCATAGTAGATCCTCCCAATGTTGTTTGCGTTAGTCAGGTATTTCGAATCCTTCTCCTAGTACTTCATGTACATTTTGTATGGTGATAAAGGCATTTCGGTCCAGCCTTTGGATATACTGCCGCAGGCGGATGAATTCACGGCGGTTAACAATGGTAACCAGCACTTCGCGATTTTCATCAGTATAAGCACCCCGGGCGGTATAAATCGTCGCTCCCCGTCCCAGCTCCTGAACGATGAAGTTTTTTACCGCCTCGCTTTGATCGGTAATTATAGTTAGATATTTTTTTACGTTCATACCTTCGATTACATAATCAATGGTATAACCGTACAGAATTACGCCCAGCAGGGCATATAAGCCTTTTTGGATGCCGAAAGTATAAGCGGCAAAAAGGGTAATTCCGAAATCTATTATTAGCAGGCTTTTCCCCATCTCAATATGATAAAACTTATTCAGGATACGTGCCAGGATGTCGGTACCACCGCTGGAGGCATTCTGATTAAAAAGGATAGCTAATCCCGTGCTGGAGATCAAGACCCCGAAAAACAATTGAATCAGGACATCGTCGGTCAGCGGCCCCTGTAAAGGGAAAAAAAGTTCCATTCCCCAGATCATAAGGGGAATAGCCAAACTGCAGTAGATTGTTTTTAGGCCAAAAACAGGTCCAATAACCAGAAAACCAATAATGAGCAAAAAAATGCTCATAACCAATATGAATAGACCGAGAGGAAGCTGGGGAAAGAAACTATTTAGCGCCAGTGAAAGGCCATTAATTCCCCCGGCAGCAATGTCGTTGGGTGCCAACCAGAAATAGAAGCCAGCCGCATCCATAAAGGAGCCCAGCGTCAATAATAAAAAGGCTTTTATAAGATTTTTCATAGCATCTTGTTCCTTTACCTAATTTACTTATCCTTAGTATGGCAGTATACCATTTTAAAGTATAACGCTTCATCCTTATTTTCATATCATTGGCGGCAAATAAAGACTGTATTCAGGTAAAAAGGCCGGGATACAGCGCCGGGTTATCCTGCCATTGTTGGCAAGTGATAAAAAAAGTTCCTGAGTTAAGGATGAGACCTTAACCCAGGAACCACAGTATGGTAGTTATTACTGACCTGCTTTTTCACGTCTTTCTTTTTCCATTTTACGCAGCGCATTACGCATAGGCTTGCCTACCGTAGTACGCGGCAGTTCATCAATAAATTCCACATATTTGGGCACCTTATAAGCAGCCAGGCTTTCGCGGCAGTGGGCGATGACTTCTTCTTCGGTCATGGTTTCACCCGGTTTCACGATAATAAATACCTTGGGTGTTTCGCCTCGTTTTGGATCCGGGACACCGATAGTACAGGCATCCTGTATTTTCGGATGGGCATAGAGCACTTCGTCGATTTCCCGGCAGAATACGTTAAAGCCGCTGCACAACATCATATCTTTTTTCCGGTCAACAATGGTAATAAAACCATCTTCATCCATGGTGGCAATGTCGCCGGTATACAGCCAGCCATCCCGGATGGTGTTAGCGGTTTCCTCCGGGTTTTTCCAGTAGGCGGACATGTTCTGCGGTCCTTTAGCAATCAGCTCACCTGGTTCCCCCAGAGGCATATCTTTGGTTCCCTCTTCCAGATCCACAATACGAATATCAACATCGGGCCAAGGAATACCTACGCTGCCAATTTTCCGTTTGGTGTACATGGGTGTACAGGTTAAAACGTTGGACGTTTCAGATAGTCCATATCCTTCGGTAATAGCTGCACCGGACAATTCTTCAAAACGATTCAATCCTTCTACCGCCAAGGGAGAGGAACCACAGATCATGGCTTTAATGGATCTGATTTTAGATTTGCCAATGTCAGGATGATTATTCAAGCCGTATATCATAGCAGGAACGGCGGCAAAGAAGTTCGGTTCATGTTCATTAATGTTCTTTATCAGGCTGCCGGGGCTGGGATCATTAACGATAATCAGAGTTCCTCCGGCCACCATGTTTAAATTAACGCTGGTATTAAACCCGTAAATGTGATATAGGGGCATGGCGGCCATATCACGGATTCCAGTAGTGCCCTCTTCCTTAAATGCTGGTGCAAACCATACTTTATCCTGCCAGGCTATTGCTTCCAGATTGGCGTTGCTCAGCATACAGCCTTTAGAAATTCCGGTGGTGCCACCTGTATATTGCAGCATGGCCAGATCTTCAGAGCTTACGGGAATATCCGGCTCGCGATCCTCTCCTTTGTCAAGCAGATCATCATACCAAAAGATTCTACTGTCTTCAGGGAACTGTACAGCTGCAGCAGTCGGTATCACCACCAATTTTTCTACGCTGGTGGTGCCATTGTTCATGATGTCTACTACTTTTTGTGCAAAACGATCTTCGGCAAAAACGATGCTGGCTTCACTATCTTTAAATTGATGGGTTAATTCGGGAACGGTGTACATGGGGTTGGTGGGAACGATAGCGGCGCCGATTTTAAAACAAGCCTGAAGCAAAAGTACATACTCGGGAAGGTTGGTAGTCATGAGGGCGATGCGATCGCCTTTTTGATATCCGAGCTGGATAATGGAGCTGGCTAGCTTGCGGGCTATAGAATTGGCCTCTCCATAGCTTAACTGCTGATCTCCCCAGATCATGTAGGGTTTATCCGGGTTTTTTGTGGCCCATTCATTGAAATAATCTCGCATGGCCTTCCCGGGGTAATCAATAGAATGCGGCACACCTTCATCGTAAAACTTATACCATATTCGATCCATTTAAAAGCCTCCCGTCGTTTTGTCAAATTACAACTACTATAAATATTATATTACCCTGAAAAGTTTAATCAATGCTACTAGGAAAAGACTTTCCAGTTTGTTTCTTAATCAAAAAGCAGATAACTAAAAGGAGAAACCACCGCACCTGAGCAGATGGTTAAATATTACAAAAAAAGGAGGGTAATTTTTATCTTATTTATGTAAAGTACTGGCCTCAAAATGAAATATTCTTAACCGTAGGGATAAGCAGGGGCAGGGTAGGAAAAAAGTCGCAAAAAGACGAATAAAATTCGACAATATGTTGCATTTTTATGTGAAATAAAGTACAATCTAATTAAGAAAGAGGAGCGGAACTAGTAGTGATGGAGTTTTAAAGACAATATCCCTGCATAAAGAAGGAGTCGCACTTTGTCGAAGAAAGTATGCGGTGGTAAAAGCTAAAAGGAGGGCCTGGTTATGACAAAAAAAATAGAAGATTGGAAATTTGAACTAAACTGTCAATTAGCTCGCTTTTATGAATCAGGCGGTCTGTGGCTGGGTGACGAAGAGGATGAAGGCAGCCAGGAAACGCAGAAAAATGAGGTCAAAACGTATAGCTTAAATGAGCATAAGAAAGACAAGGTTAGAACAACTATGACGGAAGAAGAAAAATACGAACTTAATTGTCAACTGGCTAAATTCTATGAGTCAGGCGGCTTATGGGATCCGGATCAGGAAACCAAAGAAAGCAAAAAGCGCCATATTGCCTGAGGCGGGGATATATTTTAAAGCAGGCCTTATTGATCCCCGGGCATCATAACTTATAGCATAAGTATTAAGAGAGGCTAAAAAAAGTCCGATTTCCAGAATGGAGATCGGACTTTTTTTGTCTTCGGGACTATAGTACTGTAAAATCTAATAAGGGCGGAGGGGAGGGGAGCTTTCCTCCGGCTTGAATCATTGACGTAATCAACGGGAAAGTTTATATATAGATTATATGAACCGATTATAGGACACATCCTGGTACCTGAAGGATGGATGTGTGTTAAAG
>DUSB01000039.1 GCA_012840625.1 Syntrophomonadaceae bacterium | reverse complement strand
GGATACAATACTCATAATCCCACCCTTTGACAGCATATCCTTGAGGGCAGATAAAGCAAGAAGAGTAGTAGAGGCTTCTGTAGTTACATCGTGATCTCCACCCGGCAGGTATCCTAGGTTAAACATACAGGCAAAAATTGGCCCGGGAACAAAGCAATGTATGCGTGAATGGCAGGCCTGAATAAGTTTTACCCTTTGTTCAAGGCCTTGTTCACATAAAAAGCGATATGTATTGTGCAACGCCTGTTTTTGTATATCAAAAGCCCATACCTGTCCCGTTTCTCCTACCAGTTGAGCCAGAAAAGCAGTGTCCTTCCCGTTCCCGCAGGTAGCATCAACCACACTGGCACCCTGCGGAACCAGATTCTGCATAAAGGTATGAGCAAGATGTAGCGAATTTCTTAATGGTAGCTGTATCATATTTCTTCCTTGTTGCGTTTCAGCCTATTATCCACGGTAGCAAAAAAGTCACGGGGCTTCAAGTGAACCATTTTCAACTTATGAGCGGCTTTGCGCACAAAGATCTGGTCACCGGGTTGTAAATCTACTTTCAATTGTCCATCCATAGAAATAAAAGCATCAGCGGCTCCAATTGCTTCCAAACAGAGCTCCTTATCAGCTGCTATTACCAGTGGCCTCTGGGCCAGTAAATAAGAGGCAATAGGTGTAATGATAAATACGTCCAATTCTGGATCCGTAATAGGCCCGCCGCAGGAAAGTGAATAGGCAGTCGAACCGGTGGGGGTAGCTACAATAATCCCATCACCCCGATAGCTTCCGTAGCCCTGACCGGCAATGCGTATATCCAGATTGAGAATCTTACCTTCTTTTGATTTTATGGTTAACTCATTTAAACAATAGCTGCGCTGCCTAATCTCCCCGTTGCGCCGAATCAGCAGTTCGATCATCATCCGTTCATCAATGCTATAATCCTGCTGCAGGAAACGGGGCAAATATTCTGATAATTCATGTGCTTCAATATTGCTTAAAAAACCGACCGTTCCCATATTAACCCCCAGCATAGGAACATTCATGTCCAGATGCTGGCGTGCAGCACGAATAAAAGTTCCGTCACCACCCAGGACAATAATGGAATCAAAATCCGTTCCCTCGACTTTCATGCTGGCATTCTCCACTTTTACTTCCACACCAAGCTGTACCAATTGCTTTTTTATCTCTTCTGCCATAACCAGGGTTTTCTCAATTCCGCTGTTGTTTACCAATAATATTTTCATGGTCCCCTTCATCCCTCCAATACCTGGTGTGCTTGATCAACAACTTTATGCACAGCATGCTCAATATTATTGTTTTTTGTTTTCTGGCAAAGTAAATACAAAAAATACTCAATATTACCTTCGGGACCACGTATTGGCGAGTAACAGATATCCTGGCAATAGAGACCGGATTGAGATGCTGCCAGAATGCAATGGAATAAGACTTCTTTATGAACAGCCGGATCTTTGACTACACCTTTTTTGCCTACTTTATCTCGACCAGCCTCAAACTGCGGTTTAATAAGACTAACCACCTCTCCTGTACTTTTTAATAAAGCAGGAAGAACCGGGAAGATTAAGGTGGTTGAAATAAAGGAAACATCCATAGTGATCATATCTACCGGCTGCCCTAGGTCCTCCCGGGTAAAATAACGTATGTTGGTGCGTTCGAACACCTGCACCCGGGCATCATTACGTAAACCCCAATCTAGTTGGCCATAACCTACATCCAGGGCAAAGACCTGCCGGGCTCCATGCTGTAGCGCACAATCTGTATAGCCACCGGTTGAAGCACCTATATCCAGAACAGTTTTATCAGTAAAATCCAGATGGAAAGCCTTGATGGCTCCTTCTAATTTATAACCGCCCCGGCTGACATATTTTGCCTGCCTGGATTTCACCGTAAATTGAGTATCCTGTTCATAGCGGGTACCAGCCTTTTCTACGCGGGTATCCTGGACAAACACCTCTCCCGCCAGGATCATGGCTCTTGCTTTGGCACGGCTGGAAGCTAATCCCTTTTCGAAAAGCAGTTGATCAGCCCTGCGCTTTTCCAAATCTAAACAACTCCCATTTCTTTTTTCCCAATATTTCAGGCCACTGCTGAACAATTTTTTCTGCCATGCTTTCTGGGTCCAGATCCAGGTATTCAAAAAGTTGATCCACCCTGCCATGTTCTACGAATTCATCCTTAATCCCAAATCGCAAAACATCAGCAGACTGGTGCTGATCTATTAAACTTTCTAAAACAGCAGAACCAAATCCACCGGCCAGGTTGTTGTCTTCTATGGTGACCATACGGGAAAAACGTGTCGCCAGATCGAATACTTTTTCTTGATCCAGGGGTTTTACATAGCGCATATTAACCAATTCCGCCGCAATCCCCTGTTTCTGCAGGATGCCCTGCACTTCCAGACCCAGCACCACCGCCCGTCCAATAGCCAGGATAGCCAGATCTTTTCCTTTACGAAGGGTCACCGCCTTCCCGACTGGTATAAACTCCCGTTCTGCTTTAACGGCTACACCCTGTCCAGCACCACGGGGATAACGAATGGCAACCGGGCTTTCCATCGCGAAGGCCGTATGAAGCATATCAGTAAACTCGTTCTCATTGGCAGGCGCCATCACAGTTAAATTGGGAATATGTCTTAAATAAGCCAGATCAAAGACTCCGTGATGAGTGGGTCCGTCTTCCCCTACCAAACCTGCACGATCAACGGCAAAGACAACCGGGAGATTTTGCAAAGCAACATCATGAATGATTTGATCATAAGCCCGCTGTAAAAAGGTTGAATAAATACAAACCACTGGACGCAGGCCATTACGAGCCATACCTGCTGCCAGGGTTACAGCGTGAGCTTCACAAATCCCTACATCAAAAAAGCGTTCCGGATACCTCTGGGCAAAGTCTTTCAGCCCAGTTCCACTGGCCATGGCTGCCGTAATAGCTACCACCCGGGAATCTTCTGCTGCTTTCTTTACGATAAAATCGGAAAAGACTTCGGTATAGGTCTTGATCTTTTTATTGACCAGTTGCCCGGTTTCTACATCAAACGGCCCGACGCCGTGGAAAACATCCGGGTTCCTATAAGCCGGTTCATAACCATATCCCTTTTGGGTAATGGTATGGATCAAAATAGGTCCTTTCATGCTGCGGGCATTACTTAAAACCGTCAGCAGCTCCTGCATATCATGGCCATCTACAGGGCCAATATAGGTAAAACCTAATTCTTCAAAAAGTTTGCCCGGTACCATAATAAATTTAAGTATATCTTTGAAGCGCCCGGCTGCCCGAGCAATATTAGGACCAATCCCTGGAATTCTGGTTAAAACCATTTCAATTTCATCCTTGGTGCGAAAATAAGAGGGGTCGGTGCGTAAGCGATTGAGATAGGATGACATGGCTCCTACGTTTCGAGAAATTGACATTTCATTATCGTTCAATATCACCAGCAGATCGCAGCCTTCATTGCCAGCATGATTTAGGGCTTCATAACACATACCTCCGGTTAAAGCTCCGTCTCCTGTTACAGCAACGACCGCATAATCATCTTTAGCAAGATCCCGGGCCAAGGCAAGACCCAGAGCGGCAGAGATCGATGTACTGCTATGACCGGTATTGAAAACATCATGTTCTGATTCTTCAAACTTGGGAAAGCCACTAATACCCCCGAATTGACGCAGAGTCTGCATCTGATCTTTTCGCCCCGTAAGGATCTTATGAACGTAGCTCTGATGCCCTACATCCCAGACAATTTTATCGACGGGACTATTAAAAACATAATGCAGGGCCAAGCTTAGTTCAACAACACCCAGGTTGGCTGCCAGATGCCCACCGCTTTCAGATACACTATTAATTAAAAAGGAACGAATTTCTGCGGCCAGATCGTTCAATTGCTGAACAGAAAGGTGCTTTATATCCTGTGGGGTTTTAATGCTTGTTAATAAGTTTTTCAATTGCTCACCTTCTGTTGTCAAATAATTTTATCCCGGTGAGATTTTCCCACCAAGCTATTACAAGGGCTACCTGAAAAATAATTTGATTGGCACGGGTAAGGGCAACGCTTTTTCCTATCGCTTTCCCTCCCACCGTGGTAGCGGCAATAAATGATGTCATCACCGCACTTACCAGCACTATGTTGCCTATGGAAAAGGTATCTACCAGACTAAAAACGATTCCGGCTCCGATAGCACCGCTTACCGTACCACATATATCTCCAATTACATCATTACAATAATTCGCCACTTTACTGGCGTTTTTTAGTAGTCTGACGGCTTGAGCAGCCCCATATACTTTTTTTGCCGCCCTAGCATTAAAAGGCGGCAATTCAGCTGCTGTAGCAGCCGTTCCAATCAGATCAAAAAAGATTCCCAGCCCAATAATCAAAAACAGCATAAGAAAAGCCAAAATAAAATTATTGACGATTTTCATTAATGCTTCTGATCCCAGGCTGACAACAAGGGCAATGAAAAAGGTTACAAAGCCGACCATCAGACCGGCAACAATTTCTTTTTTGCTTAAATGCCTTGTCAAAACTTGTCCTCCAGAAACAAGGAAGCAAAAGGTTACTCACCAAGTAAACGCTGTGACATCAGGTCCAGCAGGTTTTCCCCGCAGGTCTCCCTTCCGTTGCCAGAAGGGCGGTTTCCCTTTATGCCTGCTCTGTGCCGTTGCCGTACACATGGCTGGATTACCACTAAGTACACACTTTAATCCTTGGTGAGCTGTGCAAAATGCACGCAGTCTAGGAGTTTTCCTCGACAACTCAGGTCAATTTCTAGCCTCTTTTGCAGCCACAGTTTCAAAGCAGATACCCATTGCTCTGGCCGGAGCAGCAAGTATCCTTTACGCTTATCCGCTGTAGCCACTCAAGGCAGGCTACACTGCACCCAGCCTATACCGGAATGCAGGTTTTCTCGTACAGGTTTGCCCGGCCTGTACGAGCCTCCATGGGTTGGGGGTCATGCCCGCATGCCTTTGCGGATTGCCCCTGCACCCTTAACCCCCAGCAGCGACCCGTAACTGGGCGTCACAAGCCGCTACCAGAGGCTTCATCGATGTGCCCTTAACGGATTTTTAGGCCCGTCTTCAAAATTGACTGAGTTGACTAGAATACTGCAACCTTTTGCTTGCTGTTTTCTTTCTCAGGTATTATACCATACTGCTTGTTCTACCTGCCAGCAAGCTGTACTGTAGAAAAAATGATTACTAGAACGGCTAATAAAGCTATCATCCTGCCGCCTATCCATTTTGATTCTTTTCAGGCGTATGCAGGTGTATAAACCCTGCTGGAATAAGTCAGCTTTTTTGCTGAAATTTCCCCTCTATATACTATTATGATTGACGTTTTATCAAATAGAAAGCTAATTGACGAAGAAAATCAGCTTCAGCACCGAAATCTTTTAAAGCATCCCAACATTCTTCTATGCTCTGGTGTACCCTTTTTTGTGCTTTTTCCATCCCAAACAGGCTTACATAGGTCGTTTTCTTATTACGTTCATCAGAACCAATTGGTTTACCCAGATGATCTACATCTCCACTTATGTCTAAAATATCATCCGTAATTTGAAATGCAAAACCAAATTCATCTGCATAGCGGGTGAGGGCTTCCAATCCCTTTGCATTCATATTACATAAAATAGCTCCCACCCGCAAAGAAGCGCGAAACAGCTGACTGGTTTTTAGCTGCTGCATTCTATACAGGTCATCGTAGCTGATGTTTTTGCCTTCATAAGCAAGGTCTAAAACCTGACCACCTACCATTCCCTGACTGCCTACCGCCACCGCCATTTCTCGCAGGGCACGAACAATGTTTTCGCCCGGAGCATTGGCCTGACAGAAAACCGCAAAAGCCTCGGTTAAAAGAGCATCTCCGGTAAGAATGGCATTGGCTTCGCCATATACTCGATGACAGGTGGGCTGGCCGCGACGAAAATCATCGTTATCCATGGCCGGCAAATCGTCATGGACCAGCGAATAAGCATGAATCATTTCTATGGCACAGGCAGCCGCCATAACATCATCGACATTTCCGCCTGCTAATTTAGCCCCCTGCAGCACCAGAATGGGACGCAACCTCTTGCCGCCATTATAAATCGCATAATGCATGGCTTGATGAATAATAGGGGGAAAGGTATCTTCTGAGGGCAAAAAACCTTTCATAGCTGTCTCAATAAGGTTTTTTTGCTCATCTAATTCTTTTAAGAAAGTAGCCTCTTTATACATGTATCTGCCTCATTATCATTATTTTAAAACTCTATTATTCTTCAAAGGGATCCAGGCTCGGCTCGCCATTCATATCACGAATAAGCTTGTTAACCACCGCATCCGTTTTCTTTAATTCCTGCTGACAAAAGAGAGATAATTGCACCCCTTCTTGAAACAGATCCAGGGCCTGCTCCAAATTTAGCTGGCCTAATTCCAGGGTTGCTATTATTTCTCCCAATCTATCCATTGCTTCATCAAAGCTGATCTGTTCCATGTTCTCCTCCTTCTTTCCCCTCTACGGTCAGTTTAAGTATACCATCCCTCAAGACAGCCTCGATCTTATCCCCGATCTCTAGCTCCTGAACACTGCGCACCACATGTTCCCCCCGGCTGAGGATAGCATAACCCCGTGCCAGTACCTGCAGAGGACTGAGACGATCAAGAGCCTGGGCGGCCAGGGTTAATTCATGCCAACGCTCTTTATAATACAGCTGCATACTCTGTTTTAAGGCATCCTGATACCGAGACAGTTGATCGGCCTGCTGCTGTAAAAGGATGGCTGGTTCTCTCCACAAAGGATGCCTCATCATACGATCAAGACTTTCCTGCTGAGCAGCTAAAAATTGCTCCATAAGAAATTGCAGACGCTCGTTCATTTGCTGCAGATCAGACTGTAGGCGGCTTAATTCAGGAACGGCCATCTGGGCTGCCTGGGTGGGGGTAGCAGCTCTGGCATCGGCAGCCAGATCAGATAGGGTTACATCCACCTCATGGCCTACCGCGGAAATAACCGGGATGTCGGATTCATAGATGGCCCGCACCACTTCTTCACTATTAAAGGCCATTAAATCCTCCAGGGAGCCGCCTCCCCTGCCCACAATGATGATATCAACCTGGCCATAGTCGTTGAGCATTGCAATAGCCTGTACCAGCTCAGCCGGGGCTTCTATCCCCTGTACCGAGCTGTGGGCAATAAGTACCTCTACCCCTGGATCCCGCTGTTTTAAGATACGTAAGATATCCTTCAGGGCAGCTCCATCCTGTGAACTGACTATACCAATTCGTCTGGCCATCCGGGGTAGATCTTTTTTATGCTCGGGATCAAAATATCCCTGTGCTGCCAGCCTGGATTTTAACTTCTCCAGCTGCTGGTAAATCTCCCCCAGCCCAAAGGGCTGGATCTCCTCTACATAAACCTGATAACGTCCCTGACGGGCATATACTGCCACCGAGCCCCTTACCAGAACTTCCATACCATCTTCAGGAATGTTTCGCAGCCGCCTAGCGTGGCTACGAAACATTACACAACTGACCATGCTCCGGTTATCTTTTAAGCTAAAATACAGGTGTCCGGATTGCTGGTAACGCTTGAACCCGATTATTTCGCCTTTCAGCCAAAAATTATGCAGGATCTCATCATACTCAAATAATTGAGCAATGTATTGATTTAATTCTGAAACATTCATATAGTTGGGCAAACTTCTTCCCATCCTTCGGGCTATTGTCTGGCTGCTTTACAAAGATTTTCCATTAATTTGGCAATCAGCAGGGGGCCCATCCCTCCTGGAACCGGCAGCAAATAACCATCCATAACAGCCGTTGATTCAAGATCTACGTTGCCAACCGAGCGATTATCCACCCAATGAAACCCTGCATCAATGAGCAGGGTAAGCTGACTGTCCGCCAGTCCCTTCACCATCCGGGGAGTGCCTTTTTCAATAACAGCCAGATCTGCCTGGCGAAGACTTTCTTCATGATAGTCTGCTTCAATATGCACCAAACAGCCTGCCTGTATCAGCAATAAAGCCAAGGCTTGAATCACATCAAAGGAATCCCCTACCAGCAGGGCTTTTTTACCTGCTAGAGGAGCTGCATAACGACTGCAGACCTCCATGCATGCCAGGGCCGCACAGCTCACAAATCCTTCCAGGGTACTTCCCAGCAGGAGACCACGGTTATAAGGTGAAAACCCGTCCACATCCTTTTCAGGATGAATCCGGGCCAAAAATGTATCCTGATCGGCAGCCAGATGTTCCGGTAGGGGAAGCTGCAGCAGAATTCCATGTACTTCTGGATCAGCGTTTAGTTGATCAATTTCCTGTAACAAAGATTCTCTGGTGGCTTGCCGGGGCAGGTTAACTGTACGGACTGTTCCACCGATACTTTCCACCGCCCGCTCTTTCAGACGAATATAGCTTGCGGTTGCCGGGTCGTCTCCCACAGTAATCATAGCCAGACCCGGGATAAGGCCTGAGTTCTTATTCTCCTCATACAAAGCGGCCTGGATTTGTTCCGCCATTCCTTTTCCATTAATCAGCTGTATGATACTCTCCTCCTTCATTCTTTACCGTGTTATCACTGCGCACCCGATCCAGAATAGCATTGACAAAACCGGGAGAGTTCTCTTCGCCAAATCGCTTGGCAATTTCAATGGCTTCATCAATGGCCACAACAGACTGGGTCCCCTTAACATAACGCATTTCTGCAATGGCCATACGCATGATGCTGCGATCTACAGCTGATATTCTTTGTAAAGCCCAATCGGTTGAAAACTGGCTGATACTGGCATCGATCTCCTGCAGGTTGGATAAAGCCGACTCAATTAACAGGCGGGCAAATTCTTGTTCATCCGCCGTAAGCTTATGATCATTAACCAGATATGCCAACGCCTGTTCGGAATCTGCCCGTACCTGGTCAACCTGAAAAAGAACTTTAAAAGCTGCTTCTCGTGCTTTTCTTCTACTCAACAACGATCTTCCTTCCCAATATAAGCCTGGTTATTTTTGCTTGAATAGTTCTTTAACCCAATCTTCTACGTTATTATTATCATCAACAATCTTACCAATACAATACCCCAGAGCAATACATAACATAATAAAAAGGGTGCGCCAAAATCCATAATTAATAAATAATATAGCAGCAACCAACCCTAATAGAATCCCTATGGTTTTGCCCCGGTGTTCAGTTAGAATCAGCAATAAAAAGCGTTCAAACATCGCTGCTGCCTCCTTATTTGCCGGTATTCAGGTCATCAACCAGGACCTTTATCTTATCGATTTCCAGTCCCGCTGTTTTTTCCAGGTATTCCTGAACTTTTTCCTGGACGTTTTTGGTTAACTCGGGTACAGGGAGTTCAGGATTAACATTCATCTGCAATTCAACTACTACCCCCCGCGGTGAAGACGAAATTTTGGCCCGCACATCTTTAACTCCTTCTACTTCCTTGACCGCTTTGGCAATAATGACTTTGATTGCTGCTACGCTAATAGAAACCTGTCCCCAAAAATTGTTGGCTACCGGTACACCTTCCTCGCTGGACTCTGATTTCAGGCTGTAGACTAAACCAATTATACCCAACACCAGGAGAATAAGTCCCACAATGGCTGTAACCAGACGATTGGTAGGAGTAGCAAGAATGTATTCAATCCACTGCAGAGGTTCTGGCCTTCCCAATCCGGCCGCCGCAAGCATTCCCGCTATAAATATTAACAACACATTATACAAAAACAGCAGCAAACGAGTAATAACTGGCATTTTGCTCGCTCCTTTCAGACTTCAAGAAAAGCAGATAACCCCCTGTCTACAGGGGGTTATCACCAAATAAGCATGCACTTTTTTTAATCAAGGTTCTCCTCAATTACTTCATCGTCAGTTTTCTCATTTTTCATTGATACACCTACGATGTGTACATTAATATCTGTAACAGTAAGCCCGGTCATCGTTTCTACCGCTACTTTTACTTCTTTTTGTATATTTTCTGCGACCTGCGGAATAGGATAACCGAATTCTATCACTACAAATATATCCAAGCTGGCTTCTTCGGCACCAACCTCTACTTTGACTCCTTTACCGAGGTTTTTCCTGCCGAGCTTTTCCACTATATCGGTTCCCCATCCCCCGCTTAAGGAAGCCACTCCTTCTACTTCAGCTACAGCCAAGCCTGCTACTGTAGATACAACTTCATCGGCTATACGTATTACGCCAAAAGTATTAGTAATTTCCGGCTTTACAGGGTCGTCCATTATATGTCACCTCCAAAACTATTTAGTATGCTGATATTGTAGCAGAATACTATAACACATACAATACTTACCTGTTATACAGCATTTTACATGCGACGCTGAATAAAATTCGTATATACTTCTCCCCGCCTGAAAAAAGCATTATCCAGTACTTCCAGGTGGAAAGGTATGGTCGTTTTAATCGGTTCGATGGTAAACTCCAGTAAGGCTCTTTTCATCCGGGTAATGACCTCTTCCCTATCTTTACCCCAGACCATTAGCTTGGCTATCATGGAATCATAAAAAGGGGGAATACTATAGCCAGGATAAACAGCCGAATCTATACGTATGCCAGGACCTCCCGGTAGCAGATATTTTTCCACCCTGCCTGGAGAAGGTCGAAAATCATTTAACGGGTCTTCGGCATTAATGCGGCATTCCATAGCACAGCCATTAAGGCGAATATCTTCCTGTTGATAAGATAGTTCCTCCCGAGCAGCAATACGAATTTGTTCCTTAACAATATCTACTCCTGTAACCATTTCCGTTACACCATGCTCAACCTGAACCCTGGTGTTCATTTCTATAAAATAAAAGTTTTTGTTTTTATCAACCAGAAATTCAACCGTACCAGCACTGGTATATCGGGCTGCTTTGGCTGCCTTAATCGCTATGCTGCCCATTTTCTGACGCAGCTCTTCATCGACAAAAGGTGAGGGGGATTCTTCCAGCAGCTTTTGATTTCTGCGCTGTAGAGAACAATCGCGTTCCCCCAGGTGAATCATATTACCATGTTCATCAGCCAGAATCTGTATCTCTATATGCCGGGGTTCCTCGATGTATTTTTCTATATAAACTTCATCGTTACCAAAGGCAGCGCCCGCCTCCATTTTGGCCATGGAAAGGGCTTCTTTTAACGCATTACGGTTGTGTGCCAGACGCATACCTTTTCCTCCACCACCGGCTGAAGCCTTAATAAGAACCGGATAGCCTATTTCCTCCGCCAGCTCGACCGCCTCATCAAAACTGTGTATGGCCCCGGGACTTCCAGGGACCAGAGGAACGCCCTCACTGGCAACCAGCTCCCGGGCTTTCACTTTGTCACCCATGGTATGAATGGCTTGAGAGCTGGGTCCTATAAATGTTATATCATTGGCAGCGCAAAGCTCTGCAAAAGAAGGATTCTCTGCCAAAAAACCATAGCCGGGATGAATGGCCTCAGCTTCAGTGTTCATTGCAGCGGCTAAAATATTAAACACATTCAGGTAGCTTTGATTGGCTGCTGCTGGTCCAATACATACCGCTTCATCAGCCATACGTACGTGAAGACTGTCCTGGTCGGCGGTTGAATATACAGCTACCGTCGGAATATTCATCTCTTTACAGGCCCGGATGATCCGCAGGGCAATCTCTCCCCGATTGGCAATTAATATTTTGCTAAACAAGTGATCACTCCTAGTCCTTTTTGATAATAAAGAGTTCTTGATCAAATTCTACCGCTTCAGCATTTTCTACCAGGATGTCAACAATAGTTCCGTCATACTCCGATTTGATCTCATTCATCAATTTCATAGCTTCCAGAATACACAGGGTCTCACCCTGACTGATGTGATCACCAATTTTTACATAAGGCGGCGCATCCGGGGAGGGAGCAGCATAAAATGTCCCTACCATCGGTGAAGTAACGGTTACCAAATCTTCTGCAGATAGCGACCGTTCTGTACCTGCGGATGGAATACTAAGTACGGTCTCCTCACCCTGCTCTTGAACGGAGGATGTAAGGCCTGAACTCTTCTTGCGAAGGCTCACCTTAAAATCCTCTCTTTCTACCTCGAGTTCCATAATACTGCTCTGGTCAATTAATAAAATCAGTTCTCTAATCTCATCGAGATTCATCTCATCATCTCCTCTGACTACAGAATTCGTTCTGGCTCGAGGTACTGACTTGCTTACCACTTCATCCTGTAGGTCTGGCAATTCCTGTCCCAATTCATCAGCCGGAGTAATTTGGGGTACTCCTTCCATATCCTGAGCCCGAATTTTTTGATATTCAAAGAATTTTAGAGCCACCTGCGGGAAAAGTGCATAAGTAAGAATGTCCTCTTCCTGATTGGAAATCCCCATCATATCCTGTTTGGCTTTCTCCCAGCGCGGTTCAAGCAGATCAGCCGGACGTACGGTTATAACCTGTTCATCACCAATAATTTTTCTGGTGATTTCATCACCAATGTGTACCGGAGGCTTGCCATAGTAACCACGTACATAATCCTTTACTTCGCCCGGACATAATTTATAGCGTTCTCCCATGAGTACGTTTAAAACTGCCTGCGTTCCTATAATCTGGCTGGTGGGAGTTACCAGAGGAGGATAGCCTAAATCCTTACGTACCTTGGGTATCTCTTCCAACACTTCATCCAGTCGATGCGAAGCTTTCTGTTCCTCCAGTTGAGAAACCAGATTGGAAATCATGCCTCCAGGCACCTGATGTTCAAAAACCTTCATATCGGAAATCCTGGTTACGCCGCGCTCAAAGCCCTTATGCTTCCTGAGCATTTCAAAGTGATTGGCAATATCAAAAAGATCATGTAGATCCAATCCTGTATCCCACTCCGAACCCTGCAGAGCCCGAACAATAGTTTCAACCGGCGGCTGGGAATTACCAAAGGCCATTGGAACTGACGCAGTATCAATGACATCCACGCCGGCTTCGGCGGCTTTGATACAGGATACAACCGCCAACCCGCCAATATAATGGGTGTGCAGCTGTATCGGTAACCCTACTCTTTCTTTCAATTGCCTGACCAAATCATATGATACATAAGGCGATAAGAGCCCTGCCATATCTTTAATGCATATAGAATCAGCCCCCATGTCTCTTAAACGCAAAGCGGTTTCCACAAAATGATCCATGGTGTGAACCGGGCTAATGGTATAAACTACACAGGCTTGAGCATGTTTGCCAGTTTTTTTAATTGCCTTCATAGAGGTTTCTAAATTACGAATATCATTGAGCGCATCAAAAACCCTGAAAATATCAATTCCATTTTCTGCTGCTTTCTCTATAAATTTTTCTACAATATCATCAGGATAATGTGCATAGCCTACTAAGGACTGTCCCCGCAGCAGCATTTGCAGCTGGGTGTTTTTAATAGCTTTACGAATAATCTGCAAACGCTCCCACGGATCTTCATTCAGATAACGAATACAGACATCAAAGGTAGCTCCACCCCATACTTCCAAAGAATGATAGCCAACATTGTCCAATTTCTCTAATACTGGCAGCATATCTTCGGTCGTCATACGGGTGGCCCACAGGCTTTGATGCCCATCTCTTAAACTGGTATCGGTAATCTTGATCTTGTTCATCGTACACCCCCAACATCCTGGCTCATGAGTTAAGCTCAAGGTACATGCTCTTTCTTTTCATTAACTCCTGTAAATTTAGCTTATTCATGCTTAACGGATATGTAACTATTATACATTTTACAACGGCATATACAAATATACTCAGGCTCGGCGCCTGAGTATATTTTTTCTCCGCACTTTTTTAATTATATGAATTCATTGCCAACAGTTCAAGCTATCAGCTACAAGTATACACAATATTCCTGTATACATTTGATCTAATATTTAGCCTTTACTCCGCGCTACTCCGTACTACAATAGTTATTTCATCAATTTTTTTACCCGTAATACCGCCAAGGGTCTTTTTTATCTGCTCTTCTTCCTCCACCGCCAGTATGCGCCCTTCAACAATAACTGTAACTCCACTATCTTTAATCATAACCGCACATTCAGGGTAGCCCAGAGAGCGAATCACTGTTTCCGCCTGCAATTCTTTCTCCGCCCGATCACTTATCATAATGAGCTTCATTTCAGCAGCATTTTTCGCCTGTTCATCCGCCGTCTCCTCATTGGCAATGGCGGTCAAAATTTCCACCTGTTTGCCGCGCACACGATCCCGTTTTAAACGATACTCGGCAAAGAAGTTTTCTTTTGCCGTCAACTCTCTGCCCGAACTGGCTTTTATTTGTTCTTTTACCGCCATCTCCGCCTTCTTCTCCTGCCCATCAAGCTCTTTGCCAGCTTGATGGACCCCGTAATTAAGCAGGTTGAGAAAGATAAAGGGGACCAAAATAAACAGACCGATCACAATAAGTTTTTTATAAGGCTTAAGGTTTATAATCATTTGCCCACCTCCGCAGCCACCACCCGCACATGATGGGGAGATATATTCAACAGAGTACTGGTTATATCGGTTAACTGCTCCTGAATACGGGGATCCCCGGCTCCTTCCGCTACCACCAGCACTCCTAAAATCTGTGGTGCCGATTCCTCAATGATCAGGGCATTGCCTCCCAGAACAGCTATATCACTGGTCTGACTGTTCTCTTCCATTTGTTTTTGACCACCACGCTCGTTTTCATGGGTGGATCGCTTTTCTTCTTTGGTATTACGTGCATAGGTTTTTTTACCATCCGATTGCAGGGTTACTTTCACCTGCACTGATCCTGCTCCTTCTACTCCTGATAAAATGGCCTCCAGTTCCTTTTCCACCGTTGCCTTTTTGCTCCCTGTTGAGGAGCCAGAATTCTCCCCACTTAAGGTCTGTGTACTTTGATCCACTTTCGTGACCGGCCAGATTAAAGCAAGTATTCCTATACAAACAGCTACGACTAGAATGAGTTTCTTATTGCGATTACTACCGCCCTCCCCTCCATCTGCCTGGGTGCTGTTGCGAATCCACTCCTCCAGCATGCTATTGACCTCCTTCAAACTCAATCTTTACAAGACCTGGATCCAGTCCATACAGGTTCTTTATTATTTTATGAATCTTATGGCAAATTTCGTTCTCCTGCGGGTTGGATTCATCCACCAGAGCGGGAAAAACATCCACCTTGCCCGCCGGGTATTCTTTCTTGTCTGATCCGGAACGTACTATGATCCTGGCTTCCGTTATAACGCCTTCTGTGTTCATGCTTAACGTGGTCTGAGCGTCTTCTACCCCGGGGATGAGTATGAGGATTGCATCAAGCTGTCCCTGCATCTTTTCTCTTATCCGCTCTTGATCGGCTTGCTGCATGATTTCTTCATGCAGCAGGCCCCCTTTTTCTAGAAATTTTTCTTCATCGCTGCTGCTAAAGCCTGAATCCCAAAAGCGAAGGGAAAAATCATGGTCGCTGTAGAGAAAGCCCAACACCGGGGAAAGAATGGCAATTAATACAAATAAGCCGATAGCAAAGCGAACAAAAGGCTTGATGCGTCCATCAGGAAGCAGGAGCTCTAGTAAACTGGAGACGAGAATAATAACTATAATGTTGCGTACGATCTCATAAAGAAGATTCATATTTTCACCCCTTAGCGGAGCATGCTCAAGCCGTTTGACATACCAGCAATGATGGCAATCATGAAGAAAAACATTAAGGCCACCCCGGCAGTAGCGGCCAGGATCATAGCCAGATAGCTGCTCATGGTATCTAAAACAGCAGCTGTCCTGGCATCCCCCATTGGCTCAACAATAGCGGCCACAATTTTGTAAATGATAACCATGACGGCAATTTTTATTAAAGGAAGTAATATAATACCCAGAATGATTAGTACCCCATATATGCTGACAGCATGTTTCAGCATCACTACATAACCAGCTGCCACTTCAATGGTATCGCCCACCATTTTCCCTACTAGTGGTACAGCATTATCGGTTATAAAACGTGTGGTTCGCAGGGTCACATTATCCAGAACTGAAGCATAAACAGCTCTTAAGGTAGCAATGCCAACAAAAATTGTCAGGAAAAACCCCAGGGCTATTTGCGCCACTCGTCCCATCACTTTAGCTAGGCGTTCTACTTTTACTGTTTCTGACATTTGATTGAGCAGACTTAATATAACGGCCATCAGTATTAAGGGGAAAACTACATCTTTGATGGCACCTGCACAAAAGGTAGCCGCACTCATGAGCAAGGGAAACAGCATAACAGAGGTGTTGATACCGCCCAGACCTGCAACCAGCACCATCATCTGCGGCAACATAGCGGTCATAAAGGTAACCATACTGGTAATGGTTTCCTGAGCAATGGATAAAGCCACCTTGAAAGAACCCAGCGCAATAGCACTTAAAGCTAAAAACGTAGCTAAATAGGATATCTTACTGACACTTTTTGAAAAAGCATTCTGCAGGTTTAACAGCAGGGCGGATAAAACCGACAAAATAATCAACTTACCTAATAAACCACTATTAGCCACCACTTCCCGAAAAAACAGCCGCAAAATACTTTGACCCAGCTCTTTGATCTCCAGCTTCCAATTGCCCTGTGCAAATTCACCCAGCCATTCCCGTGCCGACTTTATTTCCAGCCCGGCACTGATCTCCTCATCTAAATGGCCCTTATAAGCTTCCAGCGTATCTATATCCAGGTATTTCATGGCGTCCTGCATAGAAAAAACTTCACTGCTTGGCTCTGCCTGTACCACACTGCTGCAGAAAAGCAAAAAACAGATAGATGTGAGTATTATTAAGCAATGTCTTTGGGCAGCTTTCATCCTCTCACCCCTCAGGCCTACCCTGGCATAAGCTCCATTAGCGACTCTAAAATAGCTATGATAATAGGCAGTGCCAAAACAGCGATGATAATTTTGGCGGCAAATTCTACTTTGGTCGCTACTGCTTTTTCACCGGCATCTTCGCACAAAACAGCTGCAAATTCACCTAAATAAGCAACGCCCAAAATTTTAAGAATGGTTCCTAAAAAAAACTGATTAATATCTGCTCGACGCGTCAGCTCCTGCATCACTCCAAGAATGGACGCCATTTTGCTCATCATCAGGGTAAAAACAAGAATACTGAATACAATACTCAGTAAAACAGCCATAACCGGTTTTTGCTGGCGCAGGATAAGCAAAAATATGGTTGTTACAAGGGCTAGTCCAACAATCTGGCCAATGTCCAAGTTTATCGCTCCCTTGATAACAGTTATTTAGAAGTTAAAAACGGAACGGACTACGGTAAAAAGTTGATTCATCAACTGCACTACAATAATAAGCACCACTATAACCCCGGCCAGGGTTAACATTTCTGCCTGTTCCTCTTTTTGCGCCTGCTTCAACACAATACATAAAATAGAAATTAAAATTCCAATACCAGCAATTCTAAAAAGAATATCTACATCCATGTTATGCCTCCTGATTCTTGATTTTTATATAATGAGCAAAACAACTGCAGTCCCGAGAATAAAACCCCCATAAGCGCGAAGTTTTTTACCTGACTCTTCTGCTTCACGGGCTTTGGCTTCCTGAATTTTCAGCTCCTCCTGCATGAGAATAAATAATTTTTCTTGTTCCATTGGGCCCGACATACCCAGCTGGGCTGCAGCCTTACGAAGAACCTCTAAATCATCAGGCTTAAGATGGGAAGATTGTTCTAGATAAACTAAAGCCTTCTGCCATGCTTCGTAAACTGTAGCGCCCTGCCTGTCCTTTAAATAGTTGGAACTTATAATAAAAAATCGC
>DUSB01000038.1 GCA_012840625.1 Syntrophomonadaceae bacterium | reverse complement strand
TATGCATACAATAATCATCTACGACCACAGCAAAATTATAGGTCGGATTACCATCTGATTTTTGGAAGATGAAATCATCTAATATACGATTACTGAAATGCACCTGACCCCGAATTAAATCCTGAACGACCGTATCACCTTCACAGGGTATTTTTAAACGCACTACTGGCTTTTGACCTGCTTGAATGCGCTGTTCAGCCTGGGAAAGACTGAGCTGACGGCAGTGCCCGTCATATCTATAATCTGTTTTTTTCTGGCGAGCTTTTTCGCGTAGAGCTTCGATCCGTTCTTCCGGACAAAAGCAGTAATAAGCCTTATCTTCCCTGAGCAGCTGCTGGATGTATTTCTGGTAAATCTGCTGCCGTTCACTTTGCCGATAGGGTCCATAAGGACCACCAATATCTGGGCCTTCATCCCAATCCAAACCCAACCAGCGCAAGCCATCAATAATCCCATCAGCTGAAGATTGAGTGGAACGCTTCATATCGGTATCCTCCAGCCGCAACACCATTTTGCCCCCGTGGTGGCGGGCAAATAGCCAATTAAACAGGGCTGTACGGGCACCACCTATATGTAATGACCCGGTAGGACTGGGTGCAAAACGAACTCGAATATCTTCCATCGACGTCACTCCTTTGCTTTTCTATGGTAGCGCAAGTAAGCGATCTTTTCAAAAGAAAACAATATATTAACAATAGGCACCTTATGTGAATGTTTCTCATATAAATAGTTACACAAAGGAGATAAGTGTAATCATCAGGATGGGAGGGATTTTCCTGTATAACAGGAAAAAAGTTCTGTTCATAGTATTCATTGGCATCATCGTGGTTTCGTCTTTTCTTATAGATCTGCGCATTAAAGCCAGTATTTTAGAATTGGCTCAATCCAATGCTCAGCTCAAAAGCATGGAACTAATCAATGAGGTGGTCAATGAGAAGGTGGTATCAGGTACCGACTATGATGACATTGTAAAAATACACAAAGATGATGAGGGGCAGATTGTGATGATACAGGCTAATACCAGCGAACTAAATCGTGTCATTGCTCAGACCATTGCTGAAGTAGCTCGCGGCATGAGTCAGCTCGAAGAAGAACAAATTCGCATTCCTTTAGGGCAGGTAAGCGGATTGCGTTTTTTAGCTGGTTATGGACCGAAGATCTCGGTGCGTATGATTCCGGCAGGGCAGGTAAAAGTTAAGGTTCATAATCGCCTTGAACAGGCTGGTATTAATCAAACCCTTCATCTTATTTGTTTGGATATTAGCAGCACTATACGTATTGCCGTTCCTTTTGTAGATCGGGATATCGATGTAGCCACCAGTGTTCCACTGGCTGAAACCATTATCGTAGGAAGGGTTCCGGATACCTATGTGCAGTTTCAAGGTATGGGTGAAGCGCTAGAAAAAAATCAAGATAAAGCATCTCAGAAAAACTAGTTAAAAGACTTTTAACCGAGGAAAGGGATATTTCCGAATTCATTATTGCTACTAAAAATGAAGATTTACAGCTTGAAACCCAGATGGTAAAATAAATCTAACTGAATAAAGAGAAAGATGAGATGAGTAGAGGTTAGATGAGAAGAGATGAGCTTGGTTTGTTAATTAACGGATCGGCTTTCCTCGATCCGATTTTCTTTTTCTGGAGGTGCAATAAGTTGAGCAAGGTGTTAATGCTTGGGAATGAGGCTATTGCCTGGGGAGCGATTGCAGCAGGAGTAAACGTAGTAAGCGCCTATCCGGGAACTCCTTCTACAGAAGTATTTACTACCCTGGCGGAGCACGCCAGTGAGTATGGTTACTATGCTGAATGGTGTGTCAATGAAAAGGTAGCCCTGGAGCTTGCTTATGGAGCTGCCATAAGCGGAGCGCGCAGTCTGGTGTCTATGAAACAGGTGGGATTAAATGTAGCAGCCGACCCCTTATTATCCGGAACCTATCTGGGTGTAAAAGGCGGTTTGGTTTTGGTGGTAGCAGATGATCCAGGACCGCATAGCTCGCAGACCGAACAGGATACACGGCATTTTGCAGCCTTCGCCAAGGTTCCGGTGCTGGATCCATCTGATCCTCAGGAAGCCATGGCAATGACTATGCAAGCCTTTGATATATCGGAAAAATATCATTTGCCGGTTATCATCCGGCCCACAACACGGGTATGTCATGCAGGACAGGATGTTGACATGCCGCTTGTGTCCCCGGTATCGATTCAGGCTCATTTTGAAAAAGATGACTGGGTCATCTTTCCGCCGGTATCGTATCGTAAGCATGGTGAGCTTTTAAAAACGCTGGATGAATTAGGGCAGTGTTTTTGTGATTCGGAATTCAATTATATTGTGGGTGAAAACCCGGATCGTGATTATAATGAAGGCATCATCTGTTCCGGAGTAAGTTACCAATATGTTGCTGAAGCGATAAAAAGACTGGATCTGGATCTACCGCTTATGAAGATCGGTACCCCTTATCCGTTTCCAGATAATATAGTTTTGGATTTTGTAAAAAACAAACAGCATATTTTGGTGGTTGAAGAACAGGATGCGGTGGTGGAAGACCACCTGCTGCGCCTGTTGGGGATAAACGGACTGGCGGTGTGCGTAAGTGGAAAACTTGATCATTGCGTTTCCGGTGTAGGTGAACTGAATGTAAATGCAGTAGAAGAGGCTATCTGCAGATGGCAGGGGCGAGAGCCTGTCACATCTGTGACCGCGTCTAAACCTGAGCTTCCAGTTAGAACCCCCATATTATCTGCAGGTTGTCCGCATCGTGCCTCGTTTTATGCTATCCGTAAAGCAGCCGGGAAAAAATCCGATATAGTCTTTACGGGTGATATTGGTTGTTACACCCTGGGTATGATGCCTCCTTTGTCGGCGGTGGACACCTGCCTGTGCATGGGAGCAGCCATTACTCAAGCTCAAGGTATTGGCCGGGCTGAGCCAGGTAGAAAGAGCATAGCAGTATTAGGAGATTCAACCTTTTACCATTCCGGTCTTCCCGGGGTAGTTAATGCAGTTTACAATCAATATCCATTAACATTGGTGGTTTTGGATAACAGTACTACTGCCATGACAGGGTTTCAACCTCATCCGGGGACAGGCATAACAGCCATGGGCGAGGCAGTTGAAGCGTTAAATATTGAAAGCGTCTTAGAGGGGTTTGGGGTTCGCTGGTATAAAACAGTTGATCCAGGTGATCTGGATCTGGCGGTACAAACTGTGCGGGAGGCTCTGGCCTATGATGGAGTCTCCGTTGTTATAATGAAGAGTCCCTGTGTTAATCTGCCTAGTGTCAACAAAGAACGCAAGCCAATACGTATTATAGCTGAACAATGCAAAGAATGCGGTCTCTGTGTTACCGAAATTGGCTGTCCAGCCCTGGTAGGAGAAAAAGGGAAGCTTCCATTGGTAATGGATACTTGTGTAGGCTGTGGATTATGCAAAGCAGTGTGTCCCTTTGATGCCATTGAAGGAGGGAACGCATAATGGATATTATCATGTGTGGAGTTGGTGGACAGGGAACCGTTTTAGCATCCAGAGCCATAGGTGATGCAGCCATACGAGATGGTTGGCAGGTTCGGACATCAGAAATCATTGGTATGGCACAGCGAGAGGGATCTGTTGTTTCGCAGGTGCGCATTCATCGTCAACCAGTCGGCCCTCTAATACCAGATGGGTCAGCCTCGGTTCTATTAGGTTTTGAACTGGCAGAAGCAGTACGTCATATTGAAAAGGCAGACCCTGATGCCAGTATTATTATCAATACGCAGACCATTGTTCCACCTTCGGTCTATCTGGGTGTATCCCAGTATAATATAGAAACACTGCGTTCTTATGTGCAGGAATACTGCCGCGCTCCTGTTTTTATAGATGCTTTAGAAATTGCCCGCCAGGCAGGAAGCATCAAGGCAGTTAGTGCAGTCATGCTGGGGGCTTTTGCAGCAGCCAATCAAGAGATAAAAACAGATCTTATAATGGAAGAACTATTAAACAAGCTGCCCGTCAAACTGCATGATTTAAATAAACAGGCCTTTCGTCTGGGAAAAGAATACGTGGAGGGATAGAAAAGATGAGACAAGCGTTAGGACTGGAAAGGGAGCAGTATGCACCCGTTCTGGTTAGAGAGAAGCAGTCCGTAAAACTGCGCCAGCTATTGGATCGTGTTCGCGAACATTCCAGCTTTTATCAGAAGAAAATATCTGCAGCAGGCATTCGCTGGGAAGATATTCGCAGTGTAGATGATATAAAACATTTACCTTTTACGGACAAAGAAGAGTTGAGACAGGACGAAGCACTGGCGCTTTGTGCTGTACCAGAAGAAGAGATTGTACGTATTCATTCTACCTCAGGAACTACAGGTAAATCCGTGGTGGTTCCTTATACCCAACAGGATGTTGAAGATTGGGGCGAGATGATGGTTAGCTGTCTGCAAATAGCCGGGGTTACCAATAAAGATCGTGTACAGGTTACCCCTGGTTATGGTTTATGGACAGCTGGCATAGGTTTTCAAAATGGGTGTGAAAAACTTGGTGCTATGGTTATACCAATGGGACCAGGAAATACTGATAAGCAACTGGCCATGATGCAGGATCTTCGAGCTACAGTTTTAATCGGTACCGCCTCCTATGGACTGCTGCTGGCTGAAGAGGCTATGCAGAGGAACATTCTTGATAAAATACATCTACGTCGTGCGGTCTTTGGTTCTGAGCGCTGGGGTGATAATATGCGGCAGCGTATGGAAGATATACTGGGCATCGAAAGCTATGATATTTATGGTCTTACAGAAGTATATGGTCCAGGAATTGGGATTGACTGTGAATACCATACCGGCATACATTATTTCCCCGATTATTTGTATTTTGAAGTCATTGATCCAGAAACAGGTGAGCTTTTACCTGACGGACAGGTAGGGGAGTTAGTTATCACTACTTTAGTAAAGGAAGGCATGCCGCTTATACGTTACAGAACGCATGATCTTACCTATATTAAACGGGAATCATGTGAATGTGGGCGGCCTTACCCGCAAATTGGGCGCATATTAGGACGCAGCGATGATACGGTTAAAATAAAAGGAGTCAATGTATACCAGGGGCAACTGGAAGATGTTATCCGCATGACCCCCGGTCTTTCCAGTGAATATCAGATGATCGTAAATCGTGAAAGCGGTAAAGATACAGTATTAGTCCGCATAGAGGAAGATCCCAAACGGCCTAACTCCAAAGCCGGCAAGGAACTTCAGCATAATATTAAAACTGTTATCAATATTATTGCTGATGTAGAAGTAGTACCTTACCGTACCCTGCCGCGCAGCGAGAAAAAAAGCAAACGAGTCTATGATCGTCGTAATCTGGACTAATTAAATATAACTAATATACGATCGGGCAGCCAAGATGGATCACAAAGATCAGCATGGTTGCCCGATTTTTATGCTTGTAAACCCCGATTTATAGGCATTAACAAAGACACGTATCCTGGCGTACTTTTTTAAAAATCCTGCAAATATTGTTGACAGCTGTTTAACGAAGATGCTATGATACCATTTGTGCGGCACCGAGATGCAGCACACAGCTCTTGATAAAACAGAACAGAGAACGAGAAGTGCGGAACTTGTAATTCCAAAAGATAACCAGCGAATTTGCTGGGCAAACTTTTGATGAATAAAGAATTCATTGGAGAGTTTGATCCTGGCTCAGGACGAACGCTG
>DUSB01000037.1 GCA_012840625.1 Syntrophomonadaceae bacterium | reverse complement strand
TAAATTTTATATCGACCTGTTCAGTGGATAATAAGGCAGTGTATTGTTTGATTAGGGAATTATTCGGCTCACAGAGAATTCTTTTGAGATCAGCTTTGGTCAGACTGTCTAATTCTACCCGAATAGGAAAGCGGCCTTGAAGTTCTGGTATTAAATCCGAGGGTTTGCTAACATGAAAGGCTCCTGCAGCAATAAATAAGATATGATCCGTTTTGACGGGGCCGTATTTAGTCATCACGGTTGATCCTTCAACAATGGGCAGTATATCACGCTGTACTCCACCTCTTGATACGTCGGGTCCATAACTGTGCTCTTTACCAGCTATCTTATCTATTTCATCCAAAAAGATGATTCCATCCTGTTCAGCTCTTTGAATCGCTTCTCTGGTTACTTCATCCATATCAATCAGCCGCTGGGCCTCTTCCAGGGTAAGAATACGTCGTGCCTCTTCTACCGTCACCTTTTTCTTCTTACGTGTTTTGGGCATCAGAGTGCCAAACATATCCTGAAAATTAATGCCCATTTCTTCCACGCCTGAACCGGAAAAGATCTCCATAAAAGCGTTGTTTCTTTCCTCAACCTCTATTTCGATGATTTCATCTTCCAGCTCCATGCGAGCAAGTTTGTGGCGCATAATAGCACGCTGATCTTCGACCTGAGATAAGCGTTCTTTATATTCGACTTCCTCCTCTGGAGCCTCCTGCATTTGCCCAAAGAAAAGATCCCAGGGATTTTTCCCCGTTTTCACCTTCTTACGTGGCCGGGGAACCAGATAATCAAGAATTCTCTCTTCGGCCAAAATTTTACCTTCCTCTTCCACCTCCTCCATTTTTTCCTGTTTCACCATCCGCACCGCAATTTCCACCAGGTCTCTTACCATCGAATCAACGTCACGTCCGACATATCCAACTTCAGTAAATTTACTGGCTTCAACCTTAACAAACGGAGCTTTCACCAATTTTGCCAGCCGGCGCGCTATCTCAGTTTTCCCTACGCCTGTAGCTCCAATCATAATGATGTTTTTAGGATATATTTCTTCACTCATATCAGCAGGCAGGAGTTTGCGGCGATATCGATTGCGTAAAGCTATAGCTACCGCTCGTTTAGCATTATCCTGACCAATGATATATTTATTTAATTCCTCGACAATCTCACGTGGGGTTAAAGTAAACAAAGCCATTACTCCTTTTATTTGTTATTTTTATTCCAGAACCTCCACCCGGATATGGTCATTGGTAAAAATACAAATCTCCGCTGCAATCTTCATGGCTTCAAGCGCAATCTCTCTGGCTTCCATATCGGTGAAACGATGTAACGCCCTCGCTGCAGCCAGAGCATAGGTCCCACCAGAGCCAATGGCTGTAATGCCATCATCGGGTTCAATAATTTCCCCGGTTCCGGAGACAATATACATTTGTTCCTTATCGGCTACAATCAATAAAGCCTCTAACTTTCTTAATACCCGATCCGTTCTCCATTCCCTAGCAATTTCCACTACTGCCCGGGTCAAATTCCCACCGGATTCCTTTAATTTTTCTTCAAACTTTCCAAAAAGAGTAAAAGCATCAGCCACTGCGCCCGCAAAACCAGCCAGTACCTGACCTTCATAGAGACGTCGAATCTTGACAGCATTATTCTTCATGATGGTATTCTGTCCAAAAGTTACCTGCCCATCACCGGCAATAGCCATTTGATTTCCTTTTTTAACCGCTACAATTGTGGTTCCTTGAAACACAAACCGTCACCTCCGAGGGTGTTTTTGATTATGAATAGTTTTAATTTTGTTTTTGGTTAAATGGGTATAAATCTGGGTTGTGGACAGGCGTACATGCCCCAGCAGTTCCTGTACAGAGCGTAAATCGGCTCCTCCATTCAACAAATCTGTAGCAAAAGTATGGCGCAGGGTATGAGGGCTTACCTTTTGTGTTAAAGCAAGCTCATCGACATACTTATTAATAATATTTCTTATACTACGACTGGATAAACGCCCGCCAAATTTGTTAAGAAAAAGCGCTTTTTCTTCCCGGTGATCCTCTTTCAGGTACAGCGGTCGGCTGTATTCCAGATAAGCCAGCAGCGCATCTCTGGCCTGGCTGCCTAAAGGCGCAATTCGCTCCTTATCACCTTTACCATGTAAACGAATATAATCTTCATCAAAGTTAACGTCATTTACATCCAGCCCCACCAGCTCACTAACACGCATACCTCCACCATATAAGGTCTCCAGTATAGCGCGATCGCGAATACCAGAGGTTTTTTCCCGATCAGGGGCTTCTAGCAGCATACTCATCTCCTGGGGATATAAAAACTCCGGCAAACGCTTTTCCTGACGAGGGGTGGAAACACTGGCAATAGGATTGCTGGGAAGTATGTTCTCCCTGCAAAGATACCGTACAAAAGAACGCAGAGTAGCTAGCTTCCGCGCTATCGTAGCACGGCTCATACCCTGATCCTGCAGGCTGGCCAGATAGTCACGTACATTTTTATGGTTTAACGCTTCACGGGGCACATCTTCGCATTCAATACTGTACCGCCAGGCTAAATAATTGAAAAATTGATACAAATCAGTCCGGTAAGATACGAGTGTCAGCTCAGAGGCGCTCTTTTCAATGCGTAAATGAGTTAAGAAATCGTCAATATACTGAAACAGCATCCATTTCGCCTCCGTATTATTCTTAATTGGAAATATAACATAATGAACATTATTTTACAACATACTATATAAAAAATTCTGAAAACTTCTTTGCCATCATTTACCTCGTGCCCGGTCTGGAAGGCGGTTAACCGCCGCCTCATACCCAATAATATCTATTAACAGCAAATGCAGACCTCACAGAGAGCCGAGGTCTGCATATTCATACCTATGAAAAGAGCGGGTTGGGGACGCAGATAAGGCTGATAATGTATCAGGTAACACTGCTTTTATGTAAGCAAGCTCAGCATATCTCAGCGTCTATAAAGCCTCACTCGTTTCCTTGAGGTGTTTGCATTCCGGGTTTTGACAGATCACAACCGGCTCCTTATTCCTGGATTTTTTCTCCACCATGGCATCATTGCAAACCGGACATCGTTCGCCGGTAGGCATATTCCAGGAACGGAAGTTGCACTCCGGATAGTGTTTACAGCCATAATATTTACGGCCTTTTTTGGTTTTTAAGGCTACTACAGGATGCCCGCAGAAAGGACAGTTGACTCCCACTTCTTCATTAATTGATTCTGTATAGCGGCATTCAGGAAACCCTGAACAGGCAATAAATTTACCAAAACGACCGTTTTTTATTAACAGTGGCTGCCCACACTGAGGACAGTCACGCCCGGCCTCTTCATCCTTGATTTCAATTTTTTCGATTTCTTCTTGTGCCCGCTGCAGATCTTGGGCAAAGGGTTCGTAAAAGTCCCGAATAACCTGCTTCCATTCCAGCTGCCCTTCTTCGATAAGATCAAGATTTTCTTCCATACTAGCGGTAAACTCAACATCTAGAATATCCTCAAAATATTCAGTAAGCAGATCAACTACGATAAATCCAAGCTCGGTAGGAATAAATTGTCTGTTTTCCCGCACCACATAGTTACGCTTCAAAATGGTATCGATAATCGGAGCATAGGTGCTGGGCCGGCCGATGTTTTTTTCCTCCAGAAGTTTTACCAGGCTGGCTTCGGTATAGCGCGGCGGAGGCTGGGTAAAATGCTGTTCCGGTTGAAGCTCTACCAGCTGCAACACATCGCCCTGCTGCAGATCCGGCATGGGATTTTTGGTTTCTTCCTCTTCATTATCGTTATATACCTTTTTATAACCAGGAAATTTTACTACAGACGAGCTGGCCCTGAACACATATTCATTGACATGAATATCGACCGCCAGCGTATCAAAAATAGCCGGCGTCATTTGACTGGCTACATAACGTTCCCAGATAAGCTTGTAAAGACGATACTGATCCCGGGTAAGAAATTCTTTAATGCTGTCCGGAGTCCGCCAGACCGAGGTAGGCCGAATCGCTTCGTGAGCATCCTGGGCGGATTTTTTGGTTTTGTATATATTGGGCTGCCCGGGTACATATTGTTCTCCATATTGCTCGTTAATAAATGCCAGCGCTTCTTCCTGGGCTACAGAGGCAATACGGGTTGAATCTGTTCTCAGATACGTAATCAAACCTACCGTACCCTGTTTACCAATGGCCAACCCTTCATATAATTCCTGGGCCACACGCATGGTGCGTTTGGAATAGAAATTTAACCGCCGGGCCGCTTCCTGCTGAAGGGTGCTGGTTATAAAAGGCGCATTAGGCCATTTTCTTTTCTCCCGACGGTCAATCTTTTCTACCTGAAAACTTCCATTTTCGATATCTTTTAAGATCTTATCTTTTTCTTCTTCATTAGCAATACTGGCTTTCTCGTCTCCTATTTTATGCAGACGAGCAGCAAAGACCGGTTTTTCCCCGGGCTTTTCCAGCAGAGCCTCCAGGGTCCAGTACTCTTCAGGTATAAAGGCATCTATTTCCTTCTCCCGCTCACAGATCATGCGCACGGCTACTGATTGAACACGACCAGCACTCAGCCCTTTGCGGACCTTGGCCCATAATAAGGGACTGAGATTATATCCCACCAGTCGATCCAATACCCTGCGTGCTTGCTGTGCATTGACTCGATTCATGTCTATGGGGCGAGAATTTTTAATCGCTTGCCTTACCGCATCCTTGGTAATTTCGTTAAACTCGATTCTGCAGCTGGATCCCTCTGGCAATTTGATGGCATTCTGCAGATGCCATGCAATGGCTTCTCCCTCTCGATCAGGGTCTGTAGCCAGTAACACTTTTTTTGATTTTTGCGCTTCTTTTCTAATTTCTTTTAAGAGTTCTCCCTTACCCCGTATAGTAATGTACTGCGGTTCAAAATCATTTTCTATATCAATTCCTAATTTGCTTTTAGGTAAATCTCTTACATGTCCAACTGAAGCTTTGACTTTATATTTTTTCCCCAGAAACTTCTCAAGTGTTTTTGCTTTTGCTGCC
>DUSB01000036.1 GCA_012840625.1 Syntrophomonadaceae bacterium | reverse complement strand
GCACTTACAAGCATTGATCATATCTTACAGCAGTGGATTGGTAGAAGACAGCTGATTATCTGCTGTGGTGATGCCAGGGGTGGAAAAACCCTGGACGCTATCAAGGATTTAGAATTAGAACATCCCTGTATTGCCTTTTGTATGCCGCAGGAGGTTTCGGGAAGAGGGATGAGTATTCGTGCTCTTTTGGAGCTGGCCGGTGTACTGGAATCAGATTTACTTATTTTCCGCCCTGATATGATGGCAGGTAAGGAGGCAGGGTTTGGTTTTACCGAATTAGAAGGGCTTTTAACTCCTATACAGGGGCCTTATGATATGGTAGTAGGCAGCTTAAGGAAAAACCAGGCGGTTGATAGTATGGTGCATCAGCTGCTTTCTCCTATACTGGAAAGCTTTTATGGCTATCGACTCAGTGATCCTCTGGGTGGAGTTTATGCCTTATCACATGATTTTATTGAGGAATTAGTAACCGAAGCCAAATTTTGGTCCCGGGTTATTTATGGAGCGGGCATTGATATATGGATGATTACCCGGGCTCTGGTATGGGATAAAAGCATTTGTGAGATAAATATGGGTGGAGGGGTATCTACGCTCTCTTTAGAGCAGAGGAATAGAAAATTTAAAGAGATCATGGCGGCTGTTCTGGAAAGCCTGAAAAAGGATCAGGCTATCTGGACGCGGGAGCGTTTAATTGTTAAAGTAGCTGATATTATTACCCCTACCCAGATAAGACAAGCTGATGAAAACAGCGAATTGATTGAACTTTTGTACAACAGTTTTCAGCAGACGATGACGCAATATAAAGATGAAATATCGCAGTACCTGCCTGAACAGGTGCTGGCAGCTCTGCAGAATTACGATGATGGCCAGGATTTCCACATGGAAGACCAAGTATGGGTAAACAGTCTGTTTCATTTAATCCTCTATTATACCTTTAAAATGAAGGGGGATACCACTGCTTTTTTTGATATTCTTACTGCCCTGTACAATGGTCGGTTTGCTTCTTATCTTACAGAAATGAGGCGCTTTCGTGAACAAGCGGTAGACTTGCATCATGCACAGGATGAAATCCTGGTACAAAAAATGGAGCAGATGCAGCAGCGTTTGCTGTGTGAATTCTGGCGGCAGAAACCAGCCTTTATAAAGTTATGGGCTGAGCACAGCGAACGAGCTAAACCGCCGCTGATACCCCTGGGTTATATGGAATATGTACCCAATAAGCCCATTGTTGTACCCAAAATAATAAAGGGAAAAGATCAGCGCCTGATTCAGAGTGATAATGTATTTAAAGCGCTGCGCCAGAAATATGAAGAGCGTTTTAATACTTTTATGCAAACAGGTTTACAGCTTTCTGCTGATGCATCGCCTGAACAAATGTTTACAGCGGTTGCCGATTTTATGGATCAAGTAGAGCATACTCTCGATCAGTTGCTACCGGGGGATCTTCATAGTTCTGCAGGCATGGAGCTATTCACCCGGGCGCTGTTTGATCTGGTACCCCATCAAAAGATGTTTACGCTCAATACGGAAATTTTACGTGAAATGCTGGTTCGCTTTCCCCCTATTAATTTGATGATTCCCCTTGGTTTTTATAAACCCATTGATTTAATCAATGAAATGGATGCCCGGGATGCTGTAACGCTGGCAAATCTGGTGGAATCCTGGAGTTATACCGATCGTGATTTGGTGTGGTTAGTCGACGAGCTTAAACCGCAGCATTTTGAATGGGTAGAAATCAAACCCCTTTTAATTTCGGATGACCTGCCCTTTGGTACCATTTCGCACACCAGAACTTCTAATTTAAACAAGCTTACTGCCCGGCTTACGGTTAAACCGCAGGAAAAAGGAAGAGGGGGGCGCTATCCCAAACTAAAATATTTTCACTCCCTGGTACGCAGGCTGTGTGTAGCAGAGCAATATTCACGGCTTTTCTATCAAAATATCTGTGAACGAAAGAATATTGGTTTAAAACTCAAAAATGCCCTGCTGGATTCACGCAAAGGCGAGGAGTTTTCAGCTCATAATATCTTTGAGAACAATCATCATCGGGCTATGGTGGGGAAAATTGAACAGATCGCCGATCATTTACAGTCGCAGGGGAAAAAAGAGGAAGCCAGGCTTTTTAATACTATAGCTCAGGGTTATGGCTTGAGCCAGGTGCTGGAAAACGGAAAATTTCTAACCTGTACCACCTGGAGCTGGGCCAGTTATAGCTATAAAGGGGGAACAGATTATCCTACTCCCTTTACCACCAGTGTTGAATATCGGTGGTTCAATCATGATTTCCTGGAGGCGCTTTATCGGGAGCTTGGTTACCATCAATCTGAAATTATGCAGATTGTATACCGTCATATGCAGGCAGGAAAAAGCGAACAGAACGTGCTGGATACTCTGCTGCCGGCCCGACCCAAGGATGTTACGGTTATTGTACAGGAGAGTACCAATGAGCCCAGCAAGTATTTAACCCGTTACCAAGGCAATCCTCTTTTAACCCCTCTGGAAGAGCATAAATGGGAATCTAAATATGTCCTTAATCCCGGTGCTCTGCGTATTGGTGATAAGGTTTACCTGTTTTATCGAGCGGTGGGAAATGATAATATTTCCCGTATTGGGCTTGCTATTTCCGATGGTTATAAGATTTTAGAGCGCTTACCCCAGCCGATTTTTTCGCCTGCAAATCCGGAGGAAAAAATGGGCTGTGAAGATGCACGATTAATCATTATTAATGAGCGCATTTGGATGCTCTATACTGCTTACGATGGGAATATTGCCCAGATTGCGGCTGCCTCTATCAGTGTAGATGAATTTTTGCAGCGAAACTGGGCCGCCTGGAAGCGGGAAGGCCTAGCCTTTAAAAATATCTGGGATAAAGATGCTATACTTTTCCCGGAACGTATTAACGGAAAGTATATCCTTTATCATCGAATTGAGCCCAGTATTTGGATTACGTATATGGAGGAGCTGAGCTTTCCCTGCCGGGAAAAGCATGCCATCATTATTGGTCCCCGTCCGGGGCGGATGTGGGACTCTTTAAAAATTGGCGCCGGGGCTCAACCCTTAAAGACAAAATACGGCTGGTTATTAATATACCATGGGGTCGACCATCATTATGTTTATCGACTGGGGGTATTACTGGTGGATCTTCATAATCCGCAAAAAGTTCTATATCGCTCCCCCAATCCTATCCTGGAACCATTGGAAGATTACGAAGTAGGGTTATCTGGAGCCTGGGTACCCAATGTAGTCTTTACCTGTGGTGCTGTTCCTGGAGTTGATAAAGAGATTTTAGAAGATGATGATGAGATATTGGTTTATTATGGAGCCGCAGATACTTCGATTGGTTTGGCCAGTGCTACCCTGGCAGAGCTTATTCCCAAGACGTTTCGCAGTTCATAAATACATTACTGGTATCGGGCCCGTTCTCCGCCGATATACATGGGTCTGGTTCTGGCCATGGTGAGATGTGCCTGACCAATAGAAGGAAGGGATGAACGGACCGGTACTACCACACGTTTTAGATGCATACCGATGAACGTATCTCCTATATCCATTCCGGCATGAGCCTGAAGGCTTTCCACCACCATCGGGACGTTGAATCGCTGCATAGCAGCAGCGGCCAGAGCTCCACCGGCTTGTTCATGGGGGATTACGGCTACTTCTTCCCAGTGATATTTTTCTCCACAGGCTGCTTCGATTACCAGGGCACGATTTAAGTGTTCACATGATTGTATAGCCAGATATAAGTGGTGATCAGCCAGAAGAGGCACCAAACCGTCCAAAACTGCATGTGCTACAGCCAGATTGGAATGGGTACCTATTTTTTGTCCTTGAATTTCGCTAGTACTGCATCCCACCACCAGAATTTGTTCTTTTTTAAGTCTGGCGGTCTGCAAGAGTTCCTGTCCTGCCTGTCTGACCTGTTTTGTTATAATGGAAAGATTTTGCATAATGACACCTTCTCTGTAAACTTTTTGTCTTTAATTATACATCGCTTTTAAAGTAAAAAGTAAACAAGGGAATAGTTAGATAAGATGGCAGCCTGGTAGTGTGGCATGATAATGGCTAGAGTTATTTCTTTTAGCACTAAAAAAGGAAACGGATGATGCTTCTCAAGAGCTTTTTTCAATATTTTCCCCTGCCATGTCAGGCTGCTGCAGGAGGAGATCAGTTGAGATAAGGGATAATACAGCTTCGGCTCCCTGGTTTAAATTAACCCCGGCTGCAGTTAGTGCATCATAACATCCTCCGGTTTTTTCGTTGCGCAGGGGCAGATTATGAATATTACTGCCTGAATACCAAGCACAAGCAAGCTGGGAGAATTCCAGGTATTCTTTTTTCCCCAGAACCTTGTAAGCTTCATAACAGGCAAGGGCGGTAGAGGCTGCATCCACTGGCTGCTGATCAAACAGGGGCTTTTCCCTGCCGCGATGCAGCCAACCATCATTGCCTACAATTATCAGGTAAGATTTTTCAAACACCAGGGAAATTAAAAAATTAATCGCTTCATAAGCAATCTTTAGGATTTGTTTATCGCCCGTTAGCCGATAAGCAGCAAAAAGACCATGAGGCAGGATACCATTACAATAAGTTAAATAATCTTCAAACCAGTGCCATTGAACATCATGATGGAGTTTATACAGCTCAATCAGATGCTGCGCCAGGGTAGAGGCAATAATTATACGCTGACGTTCGTGGCAAACTCCCCCATTTAAGTGGGATAATCCCAGCAATGTGTAAGCGATAGCCCTGGGTGAACGCAAACGATGAATGCTGGGCCAGGTACGCCGCAGCATATAATAGGCTTTGTTGGCTACTTCTGACCAGGAACTATTAGCTGCTAAACAGCAGGATAAAAAGGCTCTGCCAGTACAATCGTCCGAGTCGTTCCAGGTACTATAGACCCCATTTAAATACATGTTATACCAGGTACCGTCCTTACGTTGAGCACCTACCATGAAATCCAGGTATTGATTGGCTAGTGAGCGTCCTTCTTCATTTCCCATCATTAAAGCAACTATTAAAGCGCGGGCATTATCATCGATGGTATAGCCACTGTTTGGATCTGGTTTATCCAGAACAGAAAATTGCAGCATCCCAATATCATCTGTCATAGCCAGAAGATGATTATAATTTAGCATAGGTGTTTTTCCCTTCACTTTCAATCGGATTGATCGCTATCACTTGCTGGAAAAATTCCTTATATTCCCGACCTATATTGGGCCATTGCCAGCTTTGACCGAGCTGGGAGGCATTTTTTTGTAGCCGGGCTTTTAATTCCTGGTCTAGAATTAGCTGTTCGATTAAGTGAGCCAGTTCGGCTGGGTCTGCTTCTTTAGCTAACAATCCTCTGTTTTCACTTAGCATTTCTGTTGCATAGGCATAGGAAGTTGAGACAATAGCTCGCCCGCATCCTATAGCAAAAGCCATGGTCCCACTTACGGCTTGGTCTTTATTGGGATAGGGGCTTAAATAAATATCACTCATATACAGATATTCTCCTAATTCCTCATCCGTTAAAAAATGATTGACAAAAAGAACCTGTTCCTCAACCTGACGCTGATGGACCAATTCAATCAGCATTTGGCGGTATTTTTCTCCTTCCAGTTTTCTTAACATGGGATGTGTCTGTCCTAGAATAAGGTAGCGGATATCAGGAAATTTATCTTTTAGAAGAGCAAGCGCTTCAATTCCTAACTCCAGGCCTTTTCCGGGTCCCAGCAGACCGAAGGTACTGATTACAATTTTATCTTGTAAATTATATTTTTGTTTAAGAAAGTTGCTATCCTGTTTTTTGAATGCAGGTACCCCGTGACAGATGATAGACAGGATTTCTTCCGGTGCTTCATAGAGATCCGTTAATAATCGTGCCGAATGACGGGTCATACATACAATGCCGGCTGCCCTGCTGCATAGTTCATAAAGAACCTCTTTTTGTTTCCGTGAAGGTCGAGGCAGAACCGTATGAGTAATAAGCACAAAAGGTTTATGCAAAAGCTTTATCAGTTCCAGCAGATATTCGCCATCCTGACCTCCGTAAATTCCGTATTCATGTTGAAGAAGCACCAGATCAATAGAGGGAGAACCATTAATAAATGCAGCAGCCTTGATATAATCGGATTTATGTTGCTGACGCAAATTAAATACTACTTCGGGACCATAGGCGTATTGATAGTTTTCATCTGAAATAGCCATTACATCAACGGTTATACCATTAACCGTTAAACTATTACGTATATCCATAGAAAACGTAGCAATTCCGCATTGTTTGGGAGGATAGGTTCCAATATTTAAAACTCGCATCTTTTTACCACTCCTTTTCCTTATAATAAATCCAGGTGCTGCTTGGCTTCTAGCTCCGCCACCACCTGACGGATATCCTGGGAACGATTTCGATCAGCGATAAATACAACGTCCCCGCTTTCAACTACCAGCAGATTCTCCACGCCAAATAATACAATATTTTTTTCTTCCTGCTTGATCAGACATTGTTCGCTTTCCAAGGCGACAACCTTTTGCCCGTTAATGCAATTATTCTTTCCATCGGCCGAGAAAAGTTCCGATAGAGCTTCCCAGCTGCCTAGGTCACTCCAGCCGAAATCGGCAGGAACTACCGCTATTCGTTCACATTTTTCAGCAATGCCATAATCCAGGCTGATATCAGGGAGATAAGAATACGAAGATAGATATGATTCTAAACCGCCCAGCATTTTTTCATGGATCTCCGGCAGGTGCTGCTTAAATTCTTCCAGGAAAGTATGGGCTTTACCAATAAATATACCTGAATTCCACATATGCCGTCCGCTTTCAACATAGCTTTTGGCAGTGGGCTGATCAGGCTTTTCACAAAAGGAACGTACATGATATACATCAGGAAGCTCTCCTACCTCCCAATAGGTTTGTTCAATATATCCGTAACCAGTTTCAGGTCGATCAGGAGTAATGCCAATGGTTGCTACCTGATTCAAGCGGGCAGCCTGGACAGCTTTTTCAATACTGTGTACAAATGCCTCAGTATCCAGGACATGATGATCAGCTGGAAAGACTCCAATGATTAATTCTTCCTGAAAGGGATACAAATGTGCCAGAGCCAGTCCCAGAGCAGGCGCGGTATTTTTTCCTTCTGGTTCACTTAAAATAGTAATATATTCAGCATCATCTCTGTTCTGGACTAAATTGGCGATAGACGGTTTAAGGTCATCACTGGTTACGATAAGAACCTGTCCGAAGCCAGCTAGCTTTAAACGATCCAGGGTATGATCCAGCATGGTTTTATTATTTATAAAACGGCATAATTGTTTGGGACGTTGCCGCCGGCTTTCCGGCCATAAACGCAGCCCTCTGCCGCCTGCTAATACTATTGATACCAAAGGATTTTGTGCAGACAATGGTCACAACTCTCCTTATTCACTTTTACCTTTTTATATGTTCTCCACCTCATAAAAGAAGTCTATGCTTTTTATCCGAAAATCATACACGAAAAGCGATTAAAAAGGTCTCAACTAATATTTTGACCATTGCCTCAATACTTATACATAAGAATAGTCTGATTAAAAAATAAAATAAAAAAACCGGTTTTATTAAACCGGTTGGTGGAGAGTGAAGGGGCCTTGTAGTTTATCGGGTTTAGGCCCAAAAAATTGGTAGTAGCGGCATTCAATTCGCCCATTATAAAGTTTGCGGTTTTTGTCTGCTCGTCGCCCGAAGAGCTTTTCAAAACCGGGTTGCGGGCTTAAGAAATAATAAGACCAGGTAGGCAGAGCCTCCTGGAGAGCCCGACCTGTATCACGGTATAGTTTTTCTATTTCCTCCTGTTTGCCTAGGCGTTCACCATAAGGAGGATTGGATACTACATAACCATAAGAATAACGCGAACGCACTTGGCGAACATCTTGTCTTTGCCAGTGCAGCTCTTTTCCCAATCCTGCTTTACTGGTGTGAAAGCGAGCCATCTGTAATACGGAATTATCTATATCGTAACCAATGATCCCCAGTTGTTGCTTTTTGATGATCAGGTCGTGAGCTTCCTCCCTGGCTCTGGACCAGATCAGGGAGGGTAACTGATTCCATTCTTCGGCCACAAAACGACGATTGATTCCGGGAGCTATGTTTTTACCTATCAACGCCGCTTCAATCGGAATGGTCCCAGAACCGCAAAATGGATCAATAAAGGGCCGATCTGCTTTCCAGCGGCTCAGTATCACCATGGCAGCGGCCAGAGTCTCTTTTAATGGTGCTGGGGAGCTTAATTGACGATATCCACGTTTATGCAGACCTGCACCACTGGTATCGATGCTTAAGGTAACAATATCTTTTAAGATGGATACCTGGATTCGGTAAAGAGGGCCGCTTTCTTCAAACCAGGATTGCGAATAGCGTGTTTTCAGCTTTTCTACGATGGCCTTCTTAACAATGGCTTGACAGTCTGAAACGCTGTATAGCTGGGATTGCACTGATTTGCCTTCCACCGGGAAACGGGCATTTTCCGGCAAGAAGTCAGGCCAGTTGAGTTTTCGGGTTCCTTCAAACAATTGGTCAAAACTTCGAGCTTTGAATTCACCTGCTTTTAGCAGTAGACGGTCTGCACAACGCAACCATAAATTATAGCGGGCAATGTCTTTAGCTTCGGCGGTAAAATCTACACGGCCGTTTTGCACCTGAACATCCTGGCCCCCTAATTGTTTAATTTCATTGGCCACCAATGCCTCTAAACCAAAGGCCGAAGTAGCGATAAGCTTAACTTTCATAAAGCAATTTCTCCTTTTATGTCTATGCTGAGTTCTGTTCCAGTTCTACGGTTAATTTGCGCAGAAAATTCCATGCAATATAAACGGTTATAATAAATGACAGCAGATCGGAAAAGGGGAAAGCCAGCCATACCCCTTTGATACCCAGGTATTTTTGCAATACTAAAATTGCCGGTAACAAGAAGATAAGCTGCCGTAATAAAGAAAGCCACATGGCGGTATAACCCTTACCAACTGCCTGAAACATCGTAGATAATATAATCGACGGCCCCACCAGTGGAAGCAGCAGACTGATCAAGCGCATACATTCGGTACCAATTCTTATTAAGTCGGGGTTTTTATTAAAAGCTCCTATGATGGGAGCCGGAAATAGCTGAAACAATACAAAACCTAAAGTCATCAGCAGAAACGTTCCCAGACAGGCATCTTTAATGGATTCCTTTAAGCGGTCCAGACGTTTAGCGCCATAGGCAAAACCAGCAATGGGCAGGAAACCCTGGGTTATTCCCATGGCAGGCATAAATATTAGCGATTCAATGCGAAAGTAGATCCCGGCAGCACTAATAGCCAGGTAGCTGTAAGACCCCAGGATCCAATTCATAATAACAATGAGAGCACTATTCATAAACTGCATGATCATAGACGGAAAACCAACTTTATAGATTTCCCCCAGCATGCTGAAGCTCAGGTTAAAAGTTTTGCTTGATAGAGGTAGCTGTTTTTGGATAAAAATGCGCCGAAAATTTACTGTACAGCTTCCCATTTGTCCGATGACTGTTGCCAGGGCAGCTCCCCTTACTCCCATAGCAGGAAACGGACCAATGCCAAAGATCAGAAATGGATCCAGTACAATATTAATCACTGCTCCGGTAACCATAGATTTCATGGGAGTGCCTGCATCTCCGTGGGCATGCAGCATAGAACCGGATAAGACCGCAAAGAACATTAACGTGCTACCAGCCAGAATCAATTGTATGTATTCCAGGCTAAGCATAAAAAGTTCAGAAGTAGCACCAAACACACGCAGTAGTGGTTGAGCCCATAGTAGACCCAGGGTGGTTATAACTAGGCCGTATACGAGTACAATAAGGAAACCATGATGAACGGCGTTGGCTACATCATCAGGTCGGCCTTCTCCCAGACGCCGTGATATGATGGAACTTAATCCTGTTCCGGTACCACTGGCCAGAGCAATCATAATCATTTGAATAGGAAAGCATATGGTTAAAGCAGCAATAGCTTCAGGACCTAGGCGTCCAACCCAGAAGGTATCGACTACATTGTATAAAGCCTGTACCGTCATGCCAATCATGGCGGGCAAGGATAGAGTAATAAGCAGTTTGCGAACCTGGTCGTTAGCAAGATCACCCTGGAATTTCAATGAAGAATTCTCCTCTTCTTAAAAATAAATTAGTATTTGCAATACAAATTTCACTATAACTATAATGGTATGAAAACACAAGAAACGGGAGGTATGCCATCATGAACAAAACCATGGATAATATGGTATATCAAATGAAGCGTTTTAAAGAAAAGATATCTTTACGCGACATCCTGGGCATATTACTGGGATGCTTTATTACTGCCGCTGGCATTCAATTGGTGTTAATTCCTGCCCACCTGCTCACCGGCGGGATCACCGGTATGGCTATGATTATGAAGTTTCTAACCGATGTGGATGTATGGGTCTGGTATTTACTCTTGAATATACCTATTTTTGCTGCTGGTTATCGCTTTGTCAGCACGAGGTTTGCATTTTATAGTTTGATCGGAACTTTATCGCTGACATTTTTCCTGGGGATAGCGAAAAGCTGGACTATTAATCTGGGTATCGAAGATATGCTTTTATCTGCTATTCTGGGCGGGGTAATAGTGGGGATAGGAAGCGGAATCAATCTGCTGTCTAAAGGTAGTGCCGGGGGTTTAGATATCATCGCAGTTATTATTCGCCGCTATCGAGGATACAATATTGGCACGGTTTCTTTTATGGTTAATTTGCTGATACTACTTCTGTTTCTATTAATGGCTAATATCGAATTGATGCTTTTTAGTGCTATTTCTATTTTTGTAACGGGGCGGGTTACCGATGCGATTCAGCTGGGATTTGGAGCCAGCAAGACAGCTATGGTGGTATCGGCTAAAAATGAAGATATCGCCTACGAAATAATTCATAATTTATATCGTGGCTGTACTTATTTAACCGGGTATGGTGCTTATAGTGGCGAAGACAAAAATATTCTGATGGTTACAGTGGGGAAAACTCAGGTTCCCCGGCTTAAAGAAATAGTCTTCACCCTGGATCCGGGGGCATTTATTACCATCAGTGATACCACGGAAGTTTATGGTGCAGGCTTTAAAAGCAGTGCAGCCGATTTTTAATATTTTATAAATGAAAAATGAAGGGATCTGCCTGGACCAGTCCCTTCACTACCCATTAACATATAATGATTTGCACCTGCCTTAACAGGCTCGATCTTTTTTATGATTGGCTTTGGCTCGTTCAGATTTATTCAGGATTTGCTTGCGCAGTCTTAACGATTGCGGTGTAACTTCCAGCAGCTCATCATCGGCTATAAACTCCAGGCTTTTTTCTAAAGACATAATTTGTGGTGGTGCAAGGCGCAAAGCATCATCAGAACCGGATGCTCGTGTGTTTGTTAGGTGCTTTTTCTTGCATACATTGACATCAATATCTGTGCTGCGGGCGTTTTCTCCCACAATCATACCTGCGTAAACCTGGGTACCCGGTCCGATAAACAAAGTTCCACGTTCCTGAGCATGATACAAACCGTAGGTAACAGCGGTTCCATTTTCGGCTGCAACCAATGATCCGCAGGAACGGGTTTCCATCTCGCCTTTGTAGGGTTGAAAGCTATCAAAAGCATGATGCATGATACCATTTCCTCTGGTATCAGTTAAAAATTCAGAGCGATACCCAATCAGCCCACGGGCGGGAATACTAAAGTCCAGCTTTACGGTATCGCCGGTTCCATTTACCATATTGAGTAATTCACCCTTACGTTTTCCGAGACCTTCTATAACAGTACCAACATATTCTTCGGGCACCTCAATATAAAGCCGTTCAATCGGTTCCTCAACCCGTCCATCAAACTCTTTTAATATGACCTCGGGTCGTGTTACCGCAAACTCATAGCCTTCACGGCGCATAGTCTCTATGAGTATAGATAGATGGAGCTCTCCGCGTCCAGAAACCTTAAAACAATCAGGTGAAATCTCTTCTACTTTTAAGGCTACATTGGACAGAAGTTCACGCATCAGTCGATCCCGTAAGTGGCGGCTGGTAATATAGTTGCCCTCCATACCTGCCATAGGGCTATCGTTAACAACAAAATTCATCGAAATAGTTGGCTCATCAATGTTTACAAAGGGAACGGGTTCAGGATGTTCAATGGAACAAAGGGTATCTCCTATTTCAATACCTTCAATCCCTGAAATAGCTACAATTTCCCCCACCGAAACGGTATCCATT
>DUSB01000035.1 GCA_012840625.1 Syntrophomonadaceae bacterium | reverse complement strand
GTTTGTGTGCGCAGTAGTATGAGAGTATATAAGCCTGAAAAGCCCTACTGAACCGGTAACCCCCAGGGCAAAGGATAGATTACGAACAGTGGCAATAAATCCACCGGTGTATCCGGCTTTTTCTTTAGGGACGCTGGCAAAAATGGTGCTGTTATTGGGGGAGCCAAACATTCCCATGCCTATACCCAGCAGAATAAGTGCTAGGCAGCAGTAAGTCCGGCTGCTGTTCAGATCGAGCTGTGAGAATAAAAGATAAGCACTGGCCTGCAATAGAAACGAGATAATCAGGATGCGGCGCGAGCCGACACGATCGGATAAGGTTCCAGCCAGAGGAGCTGTTAAAGCCATCGCTACAGGAAGAATGGTCATAAGAGCTCCTGACATAGCCGGGGTATAGTGCATCATTTTTTCCAAAAAGAAAGGAAAAAGGAAAAATACCGATTGCTGAGTAAGGTAGACGATAGACGCCATCAGATTTCCCCGTACAAAAGGTTTAGAGCGGAACAGATCGTAATCGATCATGGAAGGAGATGCCTGGCGGTCGGTATAGTAAAATACTATAAAAATCAGCACCGCTGCTATAAGTAGCAGGAGGCTGGTGTTCTGCTGTCCTAATGATAATAAGAGCATAATCACTGACAGAGCAAAGAGGATGTTCCCTTTTATGTTATAGCCATCATTCGGGGCTGAAGATGTGGTAAAAGTAAAGCACTTCTGGGCTAGAAATATCCCTATCAATCCAACGGGCACATTAATCCAAAAAATGATATGCCAGTTATAATGAGCCAGCAAGAGGCCTCCCAATCCCGGTCCGGTCATATTACCCAGACCAACTACTGCTCCGGTAATTCCCAGCGCCTGCCCGCGTTCATGGTCAGGAAAAGTATTGGATACGATTCCCATGCCGGTAGCCATAAGCATGCTGGCACCAAAGGCTTGAACGATACGAAAAATAATCAGCAGTGTGATGGAAGGTGCTATACCGCATAGAATAGATCCAATAACAAAAATCAAAAAGCCGCTGGCATATATCTTTTCATTGCTGATCTGATCCCCCAGGCGACCAAATAGGAGCAGCGTAGCGGTGATGGTAAGCATATAAGCGGTAACCACCCATTGTACTAGATGCATAGGAATATCAAAGTATTTAGCAATGGTAGGATTGGCGATGTTTAAAATACTGCCGTCCAGGGTAGACATAAAGATACCTATACAAACCACCAGCAGTACCTGCCATTTATGTTCTGGTCGTATCATACAAGAGATCCTTCCTTGTTATTGAGCAATCTACTCCCTATTATAACGCAAGGAAACATGGTTTTTGACGACGGATTATCTTCTGCAGTTATGGGGAAGAAAGCAGCAGTGTTTGAGAGGATTTGATGGAGAAAAATTATTCTTGCTTTATGATTGGCCCCAAATTATCTGCTAAAATTAGCAATAAACAAAAATGATAATTAGAAGGTGGAGATGCTATGAACGCAGTTCCCAAAGAACAGCGATGGTTCCCGCCCCGGGATCCGGCATCAGCAATAAGCCACTTTGTTGGTTTCATTCTGGCTGTTATTGGTACGGTGCTGCTTATTATTAAAGGATGGCATGCGGGGGGAGCTTGGTATGCTGGATCCTTTGCTATATTTGGTATAAGCATGATATTGCTATACTTGGCCAGTACTTTATACCATTGGCTGGAATTGAATGAAGCCGGCAACCTGATGTTACGAAAATTGGATCATGCAATGATCTATGTCCTTATAGCCGGAACCTATACTCCTATATGTATGATTGCTCTATCGGGTTTATGGGGGAAAGCTTTGCTGATTACCATCTGGCTTTTAGCTTGGGGAGGCATATTCTTAACCCTTTTTTACTTTGAAGCACCACGCTGGCTTACCACCAGCATTTATATTTTTATGGGCTGGCTGGTTATTATAGCTATTGTTCCACTAACAAAAACCTTACCTTTAGCAGGCTTTGCATGGTTGGTGGGCGGAGGTGTATTTTATACGATCGGGGGTATAATCTACGGACGGAAACGCTCCCTTATTCAACGGCCAGGTTTCGGTTTTCACGAAGTCTTTCATATTTTTATTTTATTCGGCACTCTGTGTCATTATCTGCTGATGTTGCTGGTTTTAACCCAAATCTAAGCTGTACCTGAAACGCAGGGAGGCAACACAAGGGGACGGTTGGACGGTTCTCACCTGTCGTATTACTTTAAAAACTTTCAAGATCATGCTAAATAATAGCGGTAATGAGACAGGTGAGAACCGTCTCCTTGTGGGGGCATGAAGTTAGCTGGTCTCTGTACTCTGTTCCCTGTTTAGCTCTATAACTAAGATTTACTGAAAATGCTGGTCAGTGCATCGCCTAAATTACGTACCGCTGTTTCAGCCAGATCGAGGGGGATATTTTCTGTTCCCACTTCAAAGAGCAGCGCTGTAGGGTAGAGATCCTGATTATAGCTGCCCTTTCCTAGGTAGATACCCCGCATCAAACCAGGGTGTATGCGGTCAGCTTCGGCCTTAATCCGTTTGGCATAATCCAGATTACTTTGCATATTAGGGTTACTGCGGCCGACAACGATCATAACGCGGGCGGTATCCAGACCGTTTACAACGGTGAGATATTGATCGGGGGGAGCGGAGTCGCGATGAATATCAAAGGCAGCATCAGGCTGCTCTTTCAGCAACTGTGTAATGGTTCGTCGGGAACGATGATAAGCGTTTATATCATGGGGATCATGCAGGGCGCGGCTGTGGCTAACACTGATGCCGTTTTCTCTAAGGGTGTTGGATAGTGTACCGGCTACCTTCAGGATATCGCCCTTGCCGGGTTTGGACGCACGTCCGGAGGTAGGGATATAGGATTCGTCTGTATGAGTAGAATAGATCACTACATGACGGCGACCCCGGGCTGCAGCACTTATAGAAGACCAGGATGGGAGCGTAATTTCGGCCCAGGAACGGCGCGGGTGATTATTTAATGTTTGGCTGTGCTGTTGCGATACTTTTTCTGCCACTGCGTTTTTTCCTTCTACTTTTATGATCACATAGTTTATGTTGTTTTCATCAATAAACTGATCATCTATACGTACGGTTAAACCTGTCTGCAGAATAGTAAGACCATTTTGGTCACGTATCGTATAATAGCCATCACTTAATTCGTCCATGTCTTCTTGGGAAACAATTGGTTTGGGAGCTGGGGATGTTAAAAATATGTTCATCAGATAAGCAGCTATCATGATAGCCAGTAAAATAATGAAAAAAATCCATACATACCGTTTACTAATAGATTCCAAAATATACCGCCGCCTTTCTATCATTTATCCCCGGGTTTATTTTGACAGAAAAGGCGTTATATTATGCAAGAAAAAGCCCTGCATGCAACGGCAGGGCTTTTGGTAACTTTAGTTATCCCAGGTAGATAAATAATCCACCTGTTCTTCTGTCAGCTCATCGATTTCGACTCCATCAGCTTTAAGCTTGAGCCCGGCCACCCGGCGGTCGATTTCTTCTGGCACGTTATAAACATGGTTCTCCAAACGCTCATGATTTTCAATGACATAAAGAATGGAAAGGGCTTGCAAAGAAAAGCTGAGATCCATGACTTCTGCAGGGTGTCCATCGCCTGCGGCCAGATTGACCAGTCGGCCTTCTGCCAGGAGGTGAAGGCGGCGACCATCAGCAAGCTGGTATTCTTCAATATTATTGCGCACAGTCCGTTTGCTTACGGCCAGTTCTTCCAGATCAGGTTTTGATACTTCTACATCAAAGTGTCCGGCATTGGACAGGATAGCTCCGTCTTTCATCCGCTGCATATGTTCTTTGCGGATGACATTAATGTTGCCAGTAACAGTGATAAAAATGTCTCCCAGTTCGGCTGCTTTGATCATGGGCATAACTTTAAATCCATCCATGATGGCTTCGTTAGCTTTGATGGGATCGATCTCGGTGACAATAACAGAAGCCCCCATACCTTTTGCACGCATGGCTACACCCTTGCCGCACCAACCATAGCCAACCACGACTACATTTTTACCGGCTACCACCAGATTGGTGGTACGGTTAATGCCGTCCCATACTGACTGACCTGTTCCATAACGGTTATCAAATAGGTATTTCATATAGGCATCATTTACAGCAATCATGGGGAACTGAAGAGTGCCTTCCCTGTCCATGGCACGCAGACGAACAAGGCCGGTAGTCGTTTCTTCACTACCGCCGATGACGTTTCTGGCTTGTTCGGGACGACTTTTGTGCAAGGTGCTTATCACATCGGCGCCGTCATCAATGATGGCATCTGGCTGAAGATCCAGGGCTTTCTCCAGGAAATCCTGGTATTCTTCTGTGGTTTCGCCATGGATAGCGAAAACGGTAATGCCAGAGTCCACCAGGGCAGCTACTACATCGTCCTGGGTGGAAAGGGGATTACTTGCACAAGCAACAACATTGGCGCCTGCGGCCTGTAAGGTTTGTAAAAGATAACCCGTTTTGGCCTCCAGATGCAGGCAGCAGAGTAAGGTTTTCCCTTTCAGGGGCTTACTTTTTTCAAACTCTGCTTTTAGCATGTTTAGGACCGGCATGCGACTTTTGACCCATTCAAGTTTATTATGTCCGGCGGGTGCAAGTGCAATATCACGAATAATGGACTTGTTGGGTAAGACATGACTGGCAGCTGAACTCATTTCGATACCTCCTGGTTTTATATTCATAGTAATTTGGTTAAAATAGCTTTACTAGATGACGAAGTAAATCAGGACAATATTTCACATATAAAACATTATACGCGAAAAATGCTTTGTTCCGAAAGAATTATCTGGTAATATTTATATAAATAATAACGGGTAATAGAGGGGAATGTTGTGAAAGTATTAATGTTTAGCTGGGAATTCCCTCCTCATATGGTCGGCGGCCTTGGGCAGCACATGTATGATCTAAGTCGTTTCCTGGTTGCCAAGAATGTTGCAGTTCATATTATTACACCACGTGTTAAGGGAGCTCCGGATCGGGAAATCATCAATGGTGCGAACATTCATCGTGTTGGTCGCCCCAGCAGCGAGGAAGACAATTTTAAATCATGGACGTTTATGTTTAACAGTGAAGCCATTCGCGAAGCCATTCGGCTGAATTCTGAAGCAGGTGGCTTTGATGTCATTCATGCTCATGACTGGTTAGTTGCCTATGCAGGCAGGTCTGTATCCAAGATCTTCGAAATTCCCCTGGTCACAACGATTCATGCTACAGAACACGGACGCAATTTAGGGTTGCATAATCGAACTCAAATGGAAATTAATGAAATCGAGAAAAATCTGGCTTTGGAAGCAGATCATGTCATCTGTTGCAGTCACTACATGCAGGATGAAATTTGTTCTCTTTTTGGATTAGCACCTGAAGATGTTACCATTATACCAAACGGAGTAGATCCAGAGCAATTTTTACCTGCTCCGGAATCAGAAGCAGAAGAAGCGGATCTACCTGAAAAAATCGTCTTCTTTATTGGCCGATTAGTACCCGAAAAAGGGGTCTGGCAGCTTGTCAGCTGTTTTCCCAGGGTGCTGGAAAAGGTACCCGATGCGCATCTTTACATTGGCGGTCGTGGACCGCAGCTGGAGGCATTGCAGGATTTAAGTGTGGAACTGGGTATTGAAGAACAGGTATGCTTTACCGGATTTTTACAGCACAAAGAACGCAATCGGATTTATCACCATGCCAGTGTGGCAGTTTTTCCAAGTCTGTATGAGCCTTTCGGTATTGTTGCTCTGGAAGCAATGGCTACCGGTACCCCTGTCATCGTTGGCGATGTAGGCGGACTTTCTGAAATCATTAGCGATGGGAAAAATGGCTTAAAAGTAACTCCAGGTGATGAAGACGAATTGGCTGATGCTATTATCCGCCTGCTTACCGAGCCGGAATTTGCAGAGCGATTAAATAGGCAGGCAGCTAAAGAAGTCATGTCCGTCTATAATTGGGATCAAATCGCTCAAAAGACCCTGGAGGTTTATCAAAGGGCTAGTAAGGCCAGTAATAAGCGACGTTTTGTTGGCTAAATAATAGCTGGGGAAAAAGATTATTTGCGGTAAGAGGAAGTGTGCTGGAGTGAGATCAAATATCATGCTGGTGCTGCACAGTCATATCCCTTATGTGAAACATCAGGGACGGTGGCCTTTTGGGGAAACCTGGCTTTTTGAGGCTATGGCTGAAACCTATGTACCTTTTTTAACTACTTTGTTGCGCTTAAAAAAGGAAAATGTGCAGACACGGCTAGTTCTGGGATTTAGCCCCACCTTGTTAGAACAATTAGGATCCGACTATATCAGGAGGGAATTTGTAGAGTATCTAAAAGAGCGTGAAAAAGCTGCTATGGAAGAAGAACGAATATTTTTAGCCCAATCCAATCAGGCCATGGCGGATTTAGCTGCTTATTATTACAGGTTTTATCGTAATATACGCAAAGAATTCCTGGTAGAGCTGGACGGAAATATTATTGAAGCAGTAAATGCGCTTAATGATGATGGCTATCTGGAATTGGTTACTACTGCAGTCAGTCATGCCTATCTGCCTTTATTAGATCAAAGCAGTTTAGAACATCAAGTCTATTGGGGCAAGAAAATCTTTGAAAAGTATTTTCATCAGGAACCGCAAGGATTTTGGCTGCCAGAATGCGGTTATTTTAGTGGTGTTGAAGATATATTAATTAAACATGGATTTACCTATTTTTTTGTTGATAGTCATGCAGTTGAGGGTGGACGACCGCCGGCAGAATTTAGTTTTGGCGCCGAAGAGGAAGCGGACATCGTTGCGGACTTTGACCATACCGGTTTGTCTACTTACCGTGCTTATCGTATACAGGATAAGCCAATTACTGTATTTGGCCGTAATGCTATGGTAAGCCACCAGGTGTGGTCGGCAGATTATGGTTATCCTGGAGATGCAGCTTATCGTGAATTCCACAAGGAATCTCCCCGATCAGGACTGAAATATTGGCGCGTAACCGATCGCAATAGCCCACTTGATCAAAAAATACTCTATGATCCAGCCCGGGCAGCAAGCCTAGTCAAGCATCATGCGACCCATTTTGTCAATAGTTTAGCGGCTACTGGCCGTGAAGCGGTTAATCTGGGCTATCATGAACCGCTTATTATTGGATGTTATGATACGGAGCTTTTTGGGCACTGGTGGTGGGAGGGGGTTGCATGGCTGGAAGAAGTACTCAGGGGTATCCATAGTACGCCTGAGCTCAGCTTCATCCTTCCTTCCCGGGTATCCATGCCCGACGAAGAAGCGCAGGTTTTTGAATCTTCGTGGGGGATGGGCGGCAAACATTATGTTTGGGATAACCAGGAGACTGGCTGGATGTGGGACATTATCTGTCAGGCCAGCAAAGAATACCAGGACATAAAGAGGAATTATGGGGCCGATAGCTCGGAGATAAGCTTGCGTGCACAAGCGCAGGCTTTACGTGAGTTGATCCTCATTGAGAGCAGTGATTGGTTATTTATGGTAAGCAATAATCTGACTCGCGACTATGCTATGAAAAGGTTTTTTGAACATTATGCTAAATTCCTGAGAATTACCAGTGTTATACGGGAAGGAAGTTATAGTGATAATTTTATCCAGTGGCTGGAAAAAGTTGAATTCGAAGATAACATTCTGGAGGATTTAAACACACGGAGGTAAATAATACTATGAAGGGCTATATTGCTTTTTGTCCCCATTTCCATCAGCCTCATTTTCAGTTATATAAAACCCGAGAAGAAGCGTATCATTATTCATATGGTCCCTGGCTGGATATGTTAGAACAGGCAGCTAGTCAGGATGGATTTTTCATTAATCTTCATTTTTCAGGTCCGTTTTTGTATTGGATGCGAGATAGTAAACCTGACTTTGTACAGCGGTTTCGTTCGCTTGCCCACAGCAGGCGTATCGGAATTATCGGCGGATTGGCGGATGAGCCCTTTATACAGCTTAGTTCGCGGCGCGATGATTTCTTATTTCAGCTGCAGTATTATGATCATCTTTGTCAGGAGCTATTTGCGGTTAAGGCATCGGATTGGCAGGGTATTCATCTGGTAGAAAGGGAGTGCGGTGAGTTTCTTTTGGAAGGCATAACCCGTGCTGCCAATATTCTGCAAGCACCACCTATTTATTACCTGGATGCGGAGACCTTTTATGAATCTTATTTTGCCTATCCAGGCAGCAAGTGGGATTATTGCTATAAGCATTTTGGATTTAAGGATCCCTTTTCTAAAACCACGATTTCACATCTGCCCCAGGCGATGCTTTATTTTGCCCTGCGTGACGAAATTGGCGGACAGAGCTTTTACAGCCTGCCGGTTCATTCGCAATATCGCTATCAACTGCTTAAACGCGATGCCTTTACCGCGGAGGATCATATCCGCATCGAACCATCTCATTATCTTTTTTATATAAAGGATGCTCTGGAACAGGCTCATGAAATGGTACGCTTACTGGGTAAAGAAATTGATCCGATCCTGGTTATTTTTGAAGATGCAGAGAAATTTGGTCAGTGGAGCAAAGATCCACAAGGGGATACGGAATGGCTGCAGGAGTTCTTCCAGCTGGTGCTGGCTGACGAGGAACTGGAGTTTATAGGCTTAAAAGATTATCTATCCCGGCAGGGATTTTTGGATACCTATCCGGTCTGCAGCAGTCACAGCTACCCTGAATGGGAAAACTGGATGGCCAAAAGAGGCATCCGGGGAGTGACCCTGGGGGATGAGCGGCTGCGCCGGGTATTAATGCGTTTGCGGATTATGGAAGAGAAGCAGCATCAATTTGAAAAAGTGCTGCTACAAAAGAGCTTACAGGAACGTATGCCAGATATAAAAGTACAGGAGTTAGAGCGTTTTACCCGAGCGCTGCTTGAATCCTCGGAACGCTATCGGTGGGTGGAAGATTTCTTAACGCCTATGGAGGCCGATATACAGGATATTTATCGGCTGCTTAATCGCCTTAGAAATCTCCTGTACCAGGAGGATCCCAAATGGGCCAGCCGTCATCCCTGTTATGGATCCTCACCTTATTATGATATGCAGGGTCTGGCTTATCTGGAGCTGGTTGAACGCTTGTTTGAAATGGTATGCTTCCCGGCGCTTCAACTGGATAATGAGGATATGCTTCAGCTAAAAGATATGGATGCGGATGGAGTGGATGAAATATGGATCCAAACTCCGGCACAAACCCTCTGTATTGATCCCCAGGGAGCCTGTATCAATTATCACTATATCGTAGAGCCGATAAAGGGAGAGGAAATGGGGAATCTTATCAAGCTGCTGGAAGAAAAAATTCTGGATGTGCAGGCTTACCATGCTGGATTTGCACAGGCATGTGGCCTTGTTATGACAGAAACGGATAGCAGTTTGCGCGATGAGTTTTATCCTGAGGGCGGGCGTCTGGAAAAATGCCGTAATGCCTATCGGGCAGAGCTTATGATAGCAGATGGCCTAGGCGGATATATCCCGGTTGGCTTTCATTCCTGTATGTTTGATCTGGTATCGTATTCGTGTGATCATGGAGTTTGCGAGGTTTGCCTGGAAAAAACCCTGGCCATATCATTACAAAACGGAGAAAGTCATTCCATTACCATGCAGAAGCAGTATACTGTAGTGGGTGAACAATTGGAGCTCAAGATCCTGGTGGAGAGTGATCTGCCATCGGAGGTGGAAGCATTTTTACTGTCAGAGTGGGTGGTTTCCGCTGCTCCTTCTGATGAAGTTTATTTTCGCCCCCGGGCATTTATTGGGGTGGATGAAGCTGCTGATGGGGGGGTTAAGCTTTCAGTGCAGGGTATCAGCAGTTTGGGCTCTCAGCAAACCAGGAGTGTAGAAAAAGTGATAAAAAAAGAATCAGAGCTTGATTACGTTTTTACTATTTATACGGCACAGCAAGAAGAGCTAAGCCATCGGGTTACTTATCATATGGATCTGAATAAAGGTCTTTTACAGCAGTACCAGATCGTACCGGCGGTTGAAAGTTATTATGAGGGCTATGTTTTTCCTGAACAGAGCCATTTAGGATACCATACATCCGGTATTCGCATTCAGCCCTGGATTGCTTTGCAGAATGGACAGGCTGAATATAAAATGGCTTTGAGGCTGGAAATGAACACAGTCAGGTCTACCAGAGACTATGCTCAGATCGTTTCCCTTATAGAAGAATGATGCAGCCAGGCTGGAGCGATTAATAATTAGATGTTGTGGAGGGTATTAACATGATGCTGGAGCAGTTTTTTACGCACTATTTTGAACAGATAGATCCTTCGGTACTGAAAATGTATCAGGATCTAATGCCGGGACAGGAAAATCTTGCCCGGGCCTACGCAGAAATGTTTTCTCGTAATGATGAGGAGAGCATTGCATTTTTGCTGCAGTTTTATCGTAAAACAGGTGAGTTGAGACACAAAAATCCGGAACAGGCGATTCTTTTTAACGTCCATAACAACGTGTGCTTTCCTTTTTTTGTTAAGCATACCTGGAAGATGATCGGTGAAGAAAATCGTAATAAGATTTACCAGTATGCCAATACCATGGATCAGCAAAAGATTTATGAGCGTCTGGATCAAGAACGTGATTTTCGCAACTGGTTTCGCAAAGAAATCGGTTTTGACCTTAAACAGGAAGATCTGTTTACCTTAAATGAGATCATTGCCCTGCAAAACTTTTCCTCAGGGGGAGAATCTTCTTTTCTGCGTTTTGCTTACCCTGAATTGCGCAAAATGAAAGGCCGTGTTTTGGATGCTGGTTGCGGGGCAGGATTTGCCAGTTTGGTATTAAGCCAGCATATGGAAGTCTATGCTGTGGATGCATGCCGCCCGCGCCTGGAGCGAGCCATGGCTTTATCCCAGATGATGCAGAAGGGCGAAAAGGAAGTTTTTCCTGGTGTTATCCAGTTAATTGAGGATGAGCTGGGAGAAATTGCGGTAGAGTATGATTTTCCAACGGCTGACAGATTGTTAAACGGTAAACCTTATCCGGTATCTTTTATTGAAAGCAGTCTTGACTCCATTCCCTGTGAAGACTCTTTTTTTGATGCCATTAACTGTCTGGATGTACTGGAGCAC
>DUSB01000034.1 GCA_012840625.1 Syntrophomonadaceae bacterium | reverse complement strand
GTATATTTTCTAGATTCCTTGCAGAATTTCCTTTGCCAAAAATAAAATAGCAGGGGGATTGATACGTGAACCGGATGAAACTCCGGGACGGAGTTTCATCCAGACTTCCGCTGGACTGTGGTAGGGGTTGTTTCCTCTGCTTGGCTGGCTGTGCTATACTGAGCAGGTAAATAGGTAGATTTTTAGGGGGATTTTTTGCTGTGCAGCGTGCGGGAGAGTTGGATTGGCTCAGGGCTCTGGCAGCTCTGACGGTTATTGCCATACATATCACCGGATCTTATGTTGACTTTCTTTCGTCGGCCTATTATGCTAACCATCTGGCGCGCTTTGCGGTGCCGCTTTTTATCATTATTTCTGGCTTTGTTCTGCATTACAGCAACAGACGCAAAGAGATGACGGTCTTATCTTTTTACCAGCGGCGTATGGATCGTATCCTGTGGCCTTATCTGGTCTGGACCCTTTTCTATGTCTTTTTCTTCCCTCCCCTGATGGGACAGGGATTTCCATGGGTAAGCGCAGCTGAGCTGGGGCGGCATCTGCTCTGGGGTACGGGCTCCTATCATCTTTATTTTCTACCGATTATTATTCAGCTCTACCTGCTCTTTCCTCTGCTGTATCGGTGGGTTAAAAAGCAGCCCTGGGTGATGCTGCTGGTGGCCCTCTTGATCAGTCTGCTGTCTATGAGCCTTTATTACCTGGGCATGCTGCAGGAAAGCCAGTGGTGGAATGATTATAAGATTCCTTATATGCGTTTCTTCCCCAACTGGCTGTTTTACTTTGTGCTGGGTATGGTGGCGGCTGAACGGCAGGAGCTAATGAACCGCCTGTGCAAACGCTATGTACTGCCGCTGGGCATACTGTGGCTGGGGGCCCTGGGGCTGATACTGCTGGATTCGCGTCTCTGCGGCATGGCGGTTTCCATCGTCCGTCCTTCCATCCTGATCTATGCCAGCCTGAGCTTCTTGTTTTTCTACGGGATTTTCCGCTACCTGCCTGCTCAATGGTCAGCAGTGCGCTGGCTGGCAGAGCAGTCTTTTGTGGTCTATCTGGCCCATCCGGGGATTATCAGCCTGCTGGTATACTGGCTGCCGGCCATGGGCTATCAGACGATTTGGTATAATAATAATGGCATGTGCCTGCTGTATCTATGCACCCTGGGCATCACCCTGCTGTTCTGCTGGGGGGTATCCCAACTACCGGGGGCGCAGTACCTGGGCGGTGTTAACCGGGGTAAATAGAGACAGCTTATGATGTATAAAGCAAATCTTAGACTGATTATTACTTGAACAGGTAATAATTGTATAACAGGAAATAATTGTATATACTAAAAAAGTAAAAATTTCAAGCCCATCTACTGGAGGAATGCATGGATGAAGCAATGGCAGACACTTGTCATGATCATCATACTATGCCTGGTGGCTTTAAGCGGCTGCAGTCTGAAACTGCCTGCGGTTCCACTTATTCCTGACCGCCAGCAGAGCGGCGGGAAACAGGATTTCCTGCCGATCAGGATCCAGGGAGCAGAAGCATGGGCTAATGGTAAAGAAATGCAGGTTCGGGCTTATGCCCGGAAAATGACGCAGTACTGGCAGATTCGCCAGGGCCCGGCTCTGCTCGGTGAACTCACCCTGCAGCAGCTGGCACTTTCTAACGGGGATCTGTATTATTTCCTGCGCTATGAAGCAGTAGAGGATGGACCTCATCAGCTTACGATTAAGCTGCCCCTCGATCTTAGCGGCTCCACTTATCGATTCATTCATTATCCCCATGGTTTAAATATCAACAGCTCACAATGGTCGGAACCACAGGCAGCAGCAGATTTGCCCGTGGCTTCTGTTTTTCTGGATCAGGACGGTCAATCCTGTTTTTTGAGCTACATTAATGTTTACGAGAAAGAGGCCAACCAGGTAAAAAAAGAACACTACCAGCTGGGGCGCGCACTGAAGCCCGGCAAGCGGGAAATATTGGTGGAACTGCCATCGAAAAAGAATCACCTGGTGGAACAGTGGGGGCTGATCTCGAAGCAGCCCCTGGTGGACTGGCAGCAGGAGTCGGTTCGGGATGCCCTGCTGGTGGGGGATCTGAATCGGGTGCGTAAATGGACCATGGAAGGGGCCCTGGATATTACCCCTGACAGCTATTACCCCTCTTCCCCGCAGAGCTTTTTTATCAATCCCGCCTGTTATCCGGGGCAGCAATTTATGAATTCCAGTGGAGCGCGCTTTTTCGGGGATATGGTGCTGGTGGCTCTGTATGCCACAGCCGATCAGCAAAACCAGCAGGGATACTGGACGGTATCCACCCGGTCGAACTGGCTTTTTAGCGAATACGGACTGCCGGCCGGCTATTATGATACCCGCTGGGCTACCCAGGCTGCGCTGCTGCTTTTACGGGGCTATGAACGCTATGAAGAAGAGCTGTTTCTGCAGGCGGCGGAGAAATACGGGCGCTTCCTGCTGGACTTTGCGCAAACCCATCATTTTAAGACCCGGCGCGGCGGTTATCTGGTCTGGGATTATGGGCATGAGGATAAAAAGGTGCCTACCCATGTTTCCCTCAATCACCTGCTGACAGAGATGAACTTCCTTTATGAGCTGTACCGCAGTACAGAAAAGATAGAATACCTGCAGGGGGCAGAAAAGCTGCGGCTGGGGGTCAAGGACAGCAGTCGGGGCTGGCCTAGGCCGGAAGCTGATTTATGGTATGCTTACCTGCCGGATGGAAGCTATGGACTGCAGGATTACCCGGAATTGACCCTGCGGGATCTGCGCTACAGTCAGTATTTGATCAGGGAAATCTATGGCAGCAAGGATGCTGATCTGGCTTATTTGATCCGGATGAAAAGCCGGGGGCTGGTGGCTGATCAGGGGGGCAGGGAATAATCATGCAGGCAGAACCAAAAAAGGGATGGACCTCTATTTTACCGAGATCCATCCCTTGGGGTATTTCTTCTTATTTCTGCTGCGATTGTGATCTGCACTGGCAATTCTGCCGGGCATACTGTATCAGGCGCTGGCGCTTAATAGCATAGGATTTTACATACTCTCCGTTGCCGCCGGGAAAGCTGCCCAGATAGTCAAAACCTGAACGTTCGACGATGTGGGTTCCTCCTGCGGATACGGTAAAGGCACCGGCTGCATTAAAATGGGGCTTTCTCTCCCCTTCATCAAAGATATACTGCCGGGCAAAATCGCGGATCAGAGCCCGGGTGTACTGCTTGTGTTCTGCATCCTCCATATCCACAATCAGGGAGAAAATATAGAGGTAGCTGTCGGGATCTTCAAAAGGAATGGTATGCTGCAGTGCTTCCGCTTCTTCGATGCTGCCTTTTAATAAGCCGTCCCAGTACTGATAGGGCAGGGCCATAACCCCATAATACCCTTTGAGGGTGTCTTCCTTTTTACACAGACGAAACATCATCGGATCCTGATGGATGAGTTTGTCTATTAGAGCCGGATCAGCCTGCCAGCAGGCATCGAAATACTTCTTCTCAAAGCCCAGCATAGATGGAATATCCGCTAAACTGGCCGATTGAATCGTGTAATTCCTTGCTTGCATTGTGTCACCTTCTCGATTAAATTTAAGTTCTGCGTGTAGTCGCGACCGTCGATGTAAAACACCACGGTGTGAACTATTGTACTATAACTATTTCTATGCTATCCTTCATGGCAGCAGTGATCTATTTGTTTTTATGACATAATGTGACGGTTCTCCCGTTTGTATCTACCAGATAACAGAGGCGGCAAGCCTGACGTCAGAAACAGGCAATTAAGGAAATGAACAGGGATTCCTCCTTAAGAGCCCATTTATCAGGGAAAGGTTAGACATCACCGAAAACGGTGAAAGATGGCTTGATCCTTTATCTTCTGGTGGTGCCTGAGCAAAAACAAGAGAACCGTCACATTATGTCAGTTCAAGTATGATCGCTCTGATAAGCGATGTTGGGGCGAAATTATCTATAGCCCGCCTGATAATCCCCGAGGATACTGGGCTTTCGCGCTAGCATCCCAGGGCTTTATATCCCCGGCGGTAAATATCTATAAGAGCGCCTGGTCAGGCCGCGAGCAAAATCGCGGCCAGGAGAAGACCTTGCGCTTATTTTATGCCGTGAACTTAATCATGGCTGCGGATGGCTGGCATTTCCTGCTGCAGATGGTTCTGCTTCAGGTGGCAGCGGTTTACACCGCTTTTTTCCGTTTTTCCCGAACCTGCTGTATCAGATTCTGACGCCTGGTAGCGTAGGCCCTTACTTTCTTGCCCTGATAGGCTTGAAAACTGCCTTTATAGGTAAAACGAGAGCGTTCCATAAGTCTCTGCCCGCCTTCTGAAATGGTGAAGGCACCTATGGCGTTAATATCCCGGGCGTATTCGCTGTTTGGCTGGACAAAATGCCGGGCTAAATCGCGCACCAGAGCACGGGTATAGCTCTTGCGCCGTACATCTGACTGGTCAACAATAACCGAACAGATATAAAGATAAATTTCTTCAGCTGTGAAAGAACAGATGTGATCCATCATTTCGTCCTCATCCATCTCACCGGTGAGAACCTGCTTCCATTCTTCATACTGCAGCGGTACTACCCAATAGTATCCTTTGACCCGGTCATCTGCTTTGCAAACTCTAAACATCATTGGTTCCTGTTTGATCAACTGCTGGATGAGTGTCTGATCGGAGTGCCAGTAGCTGTCGAAGTATTTTTGTTCCAAACGTAACAGCGCTGGTGTGTCCTCGATCTGAGCACAGCTCACCGTACAGTCTGGGTCATCCATTTTTACACCTTCCTGAAAAAAGATATGACATGATAAGCCCCACAGTGGGTACGCGAAGCTATATTAATTATAACTGATTTTAATCATTTATTCATGTGGTAAGAATAGGTGTAAATCGGCATAAAACCATGCACCCCGTAGAGCCCCAGTGTTTGATATGCAGCCATTGCATTAGAAAGATATAAACACACGTTATACCGGAAAACCCGCACGCGAGATACGGCAGGCGAGTTACGGGGACGGTCCGGTGAGGGGACTGTCCCCGTAACTCGGTCAGATATATTGTTCACTGTTATAGTAATTATCTTATATATCTTGTAAATATACTTTCATGTGATAGAATGTTTTGGGATATGCCCCAATACAGGAAGTTTAGATCTCTATTGCTGGATCAGGGGTTAGTAAAGGAAGTTGCTGCATGAAAATACTTGTCGTTGATGATTCTCTTTTTTCACAAAAGATGCTAATAAGATTATTTAATCAATACCTTCCCGAAAGCGAAGTTATTGTAGCCAGCCAGGCTCTGGAAGCTTTTGAGCTCTATAAAAAAGAACAACCTGCTTTTGTAATTACTGATCTTTTAATGCCCGAAGTAAGTGGGCAGGAATTAATACGCCTGATTATGGATTATGATTCGCATGCCAATATTATAGTAATTTCAGCCGATATTCAAAAGTCTACCCGCGCCGAAGTCATGGCATCAGGGGCTTTAGCATTTTTAAATAAACCGCTTACCGATGAGGTTACAGGCGAATTACTTACTTTAATAAAGGAGACACCCCATGCTTAATCCTATGCAAAAAGATGCACTTACTGAGATAATCAATGTATACATTGGCAAAGCCGCCAGTATGTTATCGGAAATGGTTAATCAGCGAGTTATTCTGTCCGTTCCTGAAGTTGAGCTGATTGCCTTCACTCAGGACGGGCAGCCCAGCAAACAGCTCCCCCCCATTTTTTCTTCCGGGCATATCATATCTTCTTCCATCAGGTTTGGACAAACACTAAAGGGTAAGGCTTTTTTGATCTTCCCTGCTGATCAGGCAAAATTGCTGGTTAATGTATGCCTGGGTGAAGAGCCGGTTATCCAGGAAAGTGAAGAATTGGTGGCATTTATTGATACCGATTTTGATGTATTAAAGGAAATTAGCAATGTCATTCTCAATGCAATTATAGGTGAATTAAGCAATTTTATGGATACCAGAGTACATTATTCGCTACCCGACATTGAGCTGATTTATGTTTCCGAATCAGAAGGTACCATTTTGTTGAAAGAAAATACGTATTTACTGCTATTGCATACTACTTTCCTGCTATCAGAAACCCCGGTTAACGGTTTTATATTGATAGCCCTGAGTATGAATTCTGTTAGCTGGTTGCTGGAAAAGATCGATGCTTTACTGGAGGCTTAACTATGCAAGAACTGCTTATTCTGGCTATCGATAGAGTAAACCTGGGTATTATTATTTTAGACCAGGATCTTAATATTGTTTTATGGAACAACTGGTTGGTGCGGTGGACCGGACATAGCACGGAAACCATGTTGGGGAGACATTTACCTGCGGTTTATCCTCGCTTTGCCAGTAAAATCTATCAGGATATCTTAAACAATGCCCTGGTTAATGGACAGCGCCGCTTCTGTTCCGGCGCTCTGCATAAAACCTTTATTCCCCCGGCAAAAGAAGCTTTACCGAATGTGCGGCAGAATTTGCTGGTTGAACCCCTTTATTATGAGGATAAAACCTATCTGCTCATTCAAATTATGGATATGACCGAGCATTATACCCAGGTAAAAGGATTAAAAAACATAATAAAGGAAATGGAATTAGAATACGAACAAGCCAAGATTTCTGAGGTGATATATTTATATCAAGCCCTGCACGATCCACTTACCGGTTTGCCCAATCGCAACCTGTTTAATGAACGGGTGAATAGTATTCTCCCGCTGGCCAAAAGAAATGGAAAGATGTGTGCAGTTATGTTCCTGGATCTGGATGGGTTTAAGGAAATTAATGATAAGTTCGGCCATGAGGCAGGTGATTTGATGCTGAAAAGCGTAGCTAAACGGCTCAAAGGCCTGCTTCGAAGCAGCGATACCCTGGCCCGATTGGGCGGAGATGAGTTTTTGCTGCTCTTTCCCGACATAAACAGCCCGGGCGATGTTGTAAGCATTGCGACCAAGATAAAAAATGATTTCACTCAAGCTTACTCTGTGCTGGGAAAAGATATACATATAACTGCCAGTATGGGAATAAGCCTTTATCCTGAAGACGGTAACAATGCCCGCACTTTGATTAGAAAAGCTGACCTGGCCATGTATAGCGTAAAACGCCAGGGTAAGAATGGCTTCTTATTCTGGTCTGATCTAAATAACAACTCCGATCCAGTCGCCGACGCAGAGTAAAAAAGGGGAATTATCATTCCCTTAATATACAGACCCATACGAGGGACAGTCCTTTTGTGTACTTTGAGACTAGCTGGCTAATCTCACCTCATCTCTGCAGTACATAAAAAAGCTGTCCCTCGTGTCGTATATGCATTTTCATATATCTTCATATAAAGGAGGATATTGTGATAAGAAAATCTTAATTAAGTGAATTTTGAGAAATCGATATTTAATGGCAATTGTTTTGGTTTAAAAATGACTGGCTATGCTTTTCAAAAACGCAGGTTCCCACTTTGAAAACCATCCCTGGGTGCTCACCTGTTTACTGATCTCAGGTATACTGCATACATACTTGCCTATTGGTTAACCTGAATATACAATATGGGTTAACCAATAGAAAGGTGTGTGGTATAAGATGCAAATGTCGGCTCGAGAATTGGTGTACGCGGCACTATTTACCGCTTTAATGTGTGTATTGACTATTGTGGTACGGGCTTTACAGCCAGCACTGATTATTCCTTTCAGCCTGCAGCCTCTGGTAATGCTTATAGCTGCCTCGATATTAAGTCCCCGTGCGGCTTCGCTAAGTATGCTGGCTTATTTGTTTCTGGGTCTGCTGGGGGTGCCGGTGTTTTCCAAACCGCCTTTTGGCGGTCCGGCCTATGTTCTCTTGCCTAGTTTTGGTTTTATTCTAGGCTTCCCCCTGGCGGCCTGGATTCAGTCCAGCTTGATTCGCCGCCAGACTTGGGGTAATTTTTTTCTGGCCGGGTGTGCTGGAATTATCGTGCTTTATCTGGTAGGTCTTCCCTATATGTATGTCATTTTAAACTATTATCTTGGACAGGCTATAGATATCTACCAGGTTCTAAAAATAGGCTTTTTGCCTTTTATCGCTTTCGACCTGCTGAAAATTGCTATAGCTGCCTGGCTGTCGGTAGAGATTTGCAGGAGATTAGGGCTTAACAGGGAAAGCTTAAGTGCATGAGATTTTCCCTCTGATGAATGTGAATACTATTGGGAGCCCCGGACAGTATTATCTGCTGGTTCAGCCGCTGTCCTGTAAAAAAAATTGGCGGCTCAAAATACAAGCACCGGGTATTGGGGTATAATCATAGTGGTGATATCGTGTCCTGTTTATAATTAATAAAGAGACGATGCCATCATTTTTAAGACCATACCGGAGGCGAAAGTATGATACTGGTTTTTGATGTAGGTAATACCAATATGGTTATCGGGGTCTTTGAAAAGGACGAACTTCTCTACCACTGGCGGGTACGCACTGATGTTCTGCGTACTTCTGACGAGTATGGTATGCTGGTTAATTCATTGTTTGATTATAATGGTCTGGATATGAAAGAGGTTAACGACATTGTCATTTCATCAGTGGTACCAACCCTGATGGTGGAACTGCACTGGATGAGTGAGCGCTATTTTAACAGCAAACCTCTGGTGGTGGGGCCGGGGATCAAAACCGGACTGCCCATCAAGTATGATAATCCGCGTGAAGTAGGGGCCGATCGTGTGGTTAATGCGGTAGCTGCCTATGCTCAGTATGGAGGCCCTCTTATTATCATTGATTTTGGCACCGCGACTACCTTTTGCGTCATCAGCAAAGAGGGAGAGTACCTGGGAGGTGCGATTGCACCGGGTATTCGGGTGTCTACTGAAGCACTGGTTTCCAGGGCGGCCAAGCTGCCGCGGGTGGAGATTGTGCGTCCCAAAAATGTTATTGGTAAAAACACCGTGGCCAGTATGCAGGCCGGGATTACCTTTGGTTTTGTCGGACAGGTGGAAGGCATTGTCAATCGCATGAAGGAGGAAATTGAGGGAACTCCACAGGTGATCGCCACGGGCGGGCTGGCCAGTGTTATCGCTGCAGAAACGGATTGTATTGACATCATCGATGATCTGCTTACACTGAAGGGCTTGCGTATTATTCATGAAATTAATCGGGGGTAGAGATGCTTACCATTGGCGAATATCGGGTGAAAAATAGGGTTATAGCCGCTCCACTGGCTGGAGTGACTGATAAGGCTTACCGGGCAGTCGCCCGCTCATTTGGGGCGGGTCTTGTTTTTTCTGAAATGATCAGTGATCAGGGACTGATCTACCAGCAGAAGAAAACAGCTTATTTAGCGGATATACAGGATGAAGACGGATTAACAGCACTGCAGATTTTTGGTTCCCATCCCGAATATATGGCCCGGGGAGCCTGTATTCTCGCAGAGATGGGGGCACCCATTATTGATATTAACATGGGCTGCCCCACCCCCAAGATTGTCAAAAACGGGGAAGGTGCGGCTCTGATGAAGGATCTGCCGCGGGCCCGGCAGGTGATTCGTGCCGTAGTTGGGGCGGTAGAGGTCCCGGTGACAGTAAAGATGCGCCGCGGCTGGGAGGAGGATGAAGATAGCTACCTGGAACTGGCCGAGATTGCTCAGGAGGAGGGGGTACAGGCTCTAACCCTGCATCCCCGCAGCCGTTCGCAGTTTTTCGCCGGGGAATCTGACTGGACCTGTATCCGGGAGCTGAAAAAGCGGGCTGCGGTACCCGTCATCGGCAATGGAGATATCTGGTCTGCATCAGATGCACTGCGCATGCTGGAAGAGACAGCCTGTGATGCGGTGATGATCGGCCGGGCAGCTATGGGCAATCCCTTTATCTTTCGCGAAGCGGTAGCCCTGATTGAGCACGGGAAAATCCTTGATCCGCCGGACATAGAGGAACGTATTCACACTGCGATTTATCATCTGGATCTCTGTATCGGGTTCAAGGGTGAGGAGGTGGCAGTGCGGGAAATGCGCAAACACCTATCCTGGTATATTAAAGGTCTGCGCGGTGCTGCCCGCCTGCGGGAAAAAATAACCCACGCTACCAGCCGCGCCGAGATGGTAGCGCTGCTGCAGGAAATGCTGAAATGACAGCGAAGGCGCGGGGAAATACGGTTTAAAGGTTTATAATATGCTTACATTTTGAGTTCTTCAGCGTGCTGATTGCTTTTGATCTGGATGCGGGGGGCGCCGCCGGTCATCAGGCCGATTCGTCCTGCACCAAAGACCACCAGCAGCAGGAGCAGGCTTAATATAAGCATGGCCTTGGGACTGCTGATGTAGCTGAGTACGACTGCAATCACTGAAAAAACCCCGCTGATGCCATAAATAATCAGTACACTACCCGAATGACTGAATCCCATCCCCAGTAAACGATGATGCAGATGATCCTTATCCGGGTGGAAGATGGGCGCTTTATTATACATACGCCGGATAATGGCGAAAAAGGTATCAAAAATCGGGATGCCCAGAATAACAATGGGAAGGAATAAGGAAATAACGGCTGCGCTTTTGGTTAGGCCCAGAATGGCCAAACAGCCCAGAATAAAGCCCAATACGTTGGAGCCACAGTCGCCCATAAAGGTGCGCGCCGGGTGGAAGTTATAGGGTATAAATCCCAATATAGCTGCCACCAGGATAAAGGCCATTACTGCCACAATGGTCTGCCCGTGCAAAAGGCTGATAATACCCATAGTGACACCGGCAATAGCAGAAACCCCTGCTGCCAGTCCATCCAGACCATCAATCAGATTAATAGCATTGGTAATACCGACAATCCACAGCAGGGTAAGCGGTATACTGAAATAGCCTAGGTTTAGCAGCCCGTCAAATGGATTGGTAACAAAACTAACCACTACTCCATAATAGACGGCTACCGAAGCAGCTGCAATCTGAGCCGCTAATTTGATCCAGGCATTCAAGTCTAAAATGTCATCGAGCAAACCTACTATAAAAATGAGTGCTGCCCCTAAAAGTACGCCATTTATGGACGCAGTACGGGGGACAAAAATCAGCATGCTGACAATAAAAGCCAAAAAAATAGCGATTCCGCCCACCCGTGGCATGTCTACCTGATGAACTTTTCTGGAATCAGGTTCATCCATCGCACCGATAATAGGGGCAAGGCGAATCGCAAAGGGCACTATAAAATACGCTATCAGCACCGCCAGCATGATGGCGAATATAATCATATTTGTGGACATTTATGTTCAACTCCCCGTAATTCTCCACATCTAGACTTATTTTATCACCGACGCTTAACCTTGTCCACGAGTGATTTTTGGGGTAAGAGCCAGATTTAAAGCTTTTGAGTAGAATGCACCCTGTGCTTCTGATATGATAAATTTGTATGCAAAATGGGATGTTTTTTCGATCGGACCGCCATTATTAAGGTAGGGAGCGAATTGCTTTGTTAATAGTCCTTTCAGGATATTATGGTTTTGATAATGCAGGAGATGAAGCCCTGTTGTCTGCGATCTGTTCCAGTATACAGCGCATAGAACCGCAGGCTGAATTCGTGGTTTTGTCAGGGTGTCCGCAAAAAACGGAACAGCTGCACCAGCTGCCGGCGGTTGATCGTATGAAGCCCTGGCAGGTTATCAAGATAATGAAGCAAGCGGATCTTCTCATCAGTGGCGGCGGGAGTCTTTTCCAGGATGTAACCGGGCCCCGTTCACTGCCTTATTATATGAGCGTGGTGGCTCTGGCCAAAATGCTGGGTAAACCGGTTATTTTTTATGCCCAGGGTGTGGGACCTATTAAAAGACGTTTCAGTCGTTTCCTCATGCGCTGGTGGGGAAATAAAGTAGAGATGATTACGCTGCGGGATGAGCAGTCGCGCAAATTGCTGGCCGAGCTGGGGGTAACCCGTCCGCCTATTTATGTAACCGCGGATCCGGTTTTTACACTGGAGCCGGCTCCAGAACAGCTTGAATACGCACAGGCTCTGCTCCAGCGTTACCAGCTGGAACCGGGCAGACTGATCGGTGTTTCCGTGCGTCCCTGGCTGGCGCTGGCTGATCTGCGCCCCGATATTGCCCGCCTGTTGGACTGCCTGGTCCGCGATGGCTATCAGGTGATTTTCATCCCCATGGATTATGGCTTTGATCTGCCTGAATCATATCTGGTTGCCACTATGATGAATGAGCCTTCTACTATTCTGGATGAAAATTTATCCGGTCTGGAAATCATTGCTCTGATGTCGCATATGGAGATGATGATTGGTATGCGCCTGCATTCCCTGATTTTTGCTGCCAGTCAGGGGGTGCCTTTTGCTGGTATTTCTTATGATCCCAAGATCGATGCCTTTTTAGAATCGTTTGCTTTACAGCCTTTGAATGGTGCCTATCTCGAGATGTATGAACAGGTCAAATCGCTACTGGTTAATGAAAACCAGAAAAGGTATATCCGGCAGCGTGCTGAAGAACTGCGTGGCCGGGCAGAGAAAAATGCCGTTATGGCACTTTCTCTTATTAAGCCGGATGATGAGCTTCTCGTACCACAACGCAAAAAAATCCTGCATTTGATTGGTGGCGGCGAAATCGGCGGTGCGGAGGAGCTGGTTTATACGCTGATAAAGCTCACCGATCCGGAACAGTATGATGTTCACCTGATTTGTTTATGTGAAGGGCCTTTTGCTGATCTGGTTAGTGCCGAGGGTTTCCCTGCTACAACCATTCCTATGCGGCATAAAGCGGATATCAAAAAAATTAAAGATATCCGTCGTTATATCCGGGAACAGCAGATAGATCTGGTGCATACCCATGGGGTACGGGCTAATCTTATCGGCCGTCCTGCGGCCAAACGTGAGGGTCTCCCGGTGGTAACCACGTTTCACAGCGTGCTACGCTATGATTATGATCGCGCCTGGAAAGCCACTCTGGCCCGCCTGCTGACTATGCAGGGCAATCATTATACCGATAAATTTATAGCGATTTCTCATGCTATTGGTGAGGATTTGCGCCAGATGCGTATTGATCCTGAGCGGATTCAGGTCATACACAGCGGCCTGGACACCACGAAATTCAAATCCCGGCGCGACCCGGATCAGCTGAAGGAGCAGCTGGGGCTCTCACCTGAACGCCTGACCTATACTATGGTGGCTCGCCTGCATCCGGTTAAAGGTCATCGCTATTTCCTGACGGCAGCCCGCCGCCTAGTGGACGCAGGCATCCCAGCTCAATTCCTGCTCATCGGTGAAGGGATCAGCCGCCCTGAAATCGAAGCGCAGGTAAAGGAGCTGGGGCTGGAATCGCTGGTGTATATGCCGGGATATTACAGTGAGGTAGAAGATATTTATCGTCTCAGTGATGTTCTTTGTGTGCCCTCTCTGATGGAAGGTCTGGGCCTGGTGATTCTGGAGGGAATGTACTTCGGAGTACCGATCATTGCCAGCCGCGTGGGGGGTATTCCGGAATTGATTGAAGATGGTAAAAACGGCCTCCTGATTCCCCCTGCTGATGCAGAGGCTCTGTATGAGGCTATGTATAAAATGGCTTGCCATCCGGAGCTGATGCAGGAGCTGGCTCAGGAAGGCCGCCGCCGTGTGCAGCACTTTACCGTCGAGACTATGGCCCGGCAGGTGGAAGAATGCTATGCCCAGCTGCTGACGAAATAAATAAACCCTGAACCGCATCAGGGCTGATTCAGGGATAGGAATCGTGTTTTATTCTATTTCCTCTATCAGCATGCGCGCTTAATCGCTTTGTATCAGGCGGTAAGATGCTGACATAACCCGACTGCCCTGCCATGCAAGAGGTAGAAAGCCCTGTACCGCTACGGCTATACCGATGAGAACCAGGATGGCTGGTATACGCAGACCGGCACCAGTAATAAAGCGCCCCAGACCCAGCCCTGCAATCAATAGACCCAGCAAGCCCAGCCAGTTATTCAGTATCCAGCTGCCTTCGCCCCAGCGCCGCAGAACGGCGCCGCATTTATACAGCCATTGCAGAACAGCCTGGCCGCTCCGGCGTACTAGCGGGCTAAATACTGATTCATAGGCAACTGTTTCTGTTTCCGGCGGGGTTGAAACCAGCCAGCCTAAAAGCCAGCTCCCGGCCAGAAGCCTGTATGTCCAGCTATAATGAAACATCTTCTTCTCCTTTGTGTTCAGTAGCCTTACTTTGGACCTTTGCACAGAGCCCAGGCTGTTCCTGACCTAGTCTTTTATACGCAGGGTGGGAAACAAAATAACATCCCTGATGGAAGGTGAATCGGTTAAGAGCATAACCAAGCGGTCAATCCCGATTCCTATTCCTCCGGTAGGGGGCATGCCATATTCCAGCGCATTGATGTAATCCTCATCCATCATATGGGCTTCGGTATCGCCCTGGGCGCGCTTTTCTACCTGCTGGGTAAAACGCTCTTTCTGTTCAATGGGATCATTGAGCTCTGAAAAGGCATTGGCGATTTCGCGCTGCATAATAAAGAGTTCAAAACGGTCGGTCAGTTCAGGATTGTCCTGATTACGTTTAGCCAGAGGTGAAATTTCCACCGGATGTCCATAGACAAAGGTGGGCTGGATCAGTTTGTCCTCTACGAATGTCTCGAATACTTCGTTGATAATCTCGCCCCAGGTGCTGTTTTCGTCAACTGTCAGCTTTAACTGACTGGCTGCCTCCCGCGCCTGTTCATCACTGCGCAAGATGGCAAAGTCCACGCCGGTATACTCTTTAATGGCATCCAGCATGGTTATGCGCCGCCAGGGAAGGGAAAAATCAATCTGCTGTCCGTCAAAATCAGCTATCAAGCTGCCATTGACCTTCTTCTGCACCGTGGCAATCAAATCTTCACACAGCTCCATCATATCATTCATGTCTGCATAGGCCTGGTACAGCTCCAGCATGGTGAATTCAGGGTTGTGGCGGGTGGAGATGCCTTCATTGCGGAAGTTACGGTTGATCTCATAAACCTGCTCCATACCGCCTACGATAAGCCGCTTCAGATACAGTTCAGGGGCTATACGCAAGTAAAGATCCATATCCAGAGCATTGTGATGGGTAACAAAAGGACGGGCTGCAGCACCGCCAGGAATGGGGTGCATCATGGGTGTCTCCACTTCCAGGAACCCATGGCTGTCCATGTAGCTGCGGATTTCTTTGATGATCTGGCTGCGTTTGATAAAGACTTCGCGTACTTCTGGATTTACGATGAGGTCAACATATCGCTGCCGGTACCGAATTTCGACGTCCTTTAATCCATGCCATTTTTCTGGCAGTGGGTTCAGGGACTTGCTCAAAAATTCAAAGTCCTGGACATGGACCGAAATCTCTCCCTTTTTGGTGCGAAAGACAAAACCGCGCACACCCAGAATGTCGCCGATATCCAATTTTTTATAGATTTCGTATTTATCCGCACCGACGTCGTCCCGTCGAAAATAAAGCTGTATCTCTCCTGATAGGTCCTGGAGATGGGCAAAGCCTGCTTTTCCATGCCGGCGTTTGGACATAATGCGACCGGCAATGGCGACTGTTTTTCCTTCCAGCTGTTCAAAATCTGCGCTGATCTGTGCCGCCATAGTATCGCGCTCAAAGCGTCGCCCATAGGGATCGATTCCCATGCTGCGTAACTCTTCCAGTTTGTCCAGACGAACTTTTTTCAATTCATGTAATTCTTCCCCTGCACGGGTATTTTTTTCTTGGTCAGACATCATTACACTCCTGATCTATAAATTTGCAAAACGCTTCTGCTCCGGGCATGACTAGAAAGAAAAAGGCTGCGACTGAATCTATACCCCGCAGACCGGTTGGAATTCGGCTGCAGCTTGTTACCGTTCGACCTTAATAATTTTATAACGAATAATACCTGCAGGAGCCTCGACTTCAACTTCAGTATTAACAGTCTTGCCGAGGATAGCTTTTCCTACCGGAGATTCATCGGATATCTTCCCATCCTTGAGTTTTGACTCAACGGAAGAAACCAGTAAAAGATCCATCTGGCGGCCGGATTTCATTTCCTCCAATGTAACCCGGGATCCCAGGGTCACCACATCATCCCGGATATCATCTTCTTCCATCAAACGGGAATTTTTCAGGGTCTTTTCCAGAGAAAGAATACGTCCTTCTACAAAGGCCTGCTCATTTTTCGCATCTTCATACTCAGAGTTTTCGGTAATATCGCCAAAAGCAATGGCCTGTTTAATACGTTCGGCCAATTCTTCCCTTTTGGTGGATTTAAGATATTCAAGCTCTGCTTCTAGCTTATCAAGGCCTTCCTTGGTCAGCAGAATTTCCCTTTCTTCTCTCTCAGCCATGTGATCGCTCCTATCAATCGCGCTATTAGCGCGGTTATTTTATTGTTGACTGAATTTCCTGGCCCAGCGGTGAGTTGGCTATTTGGACTGCTGTATTTATTTCCTGCATTGAATGAGTGAAGGGAAAACAAACTGTTTTCCCTTGGCTGAATCTTCAACTCTCCGCTTTCTCTCTTAAGCCTTTTAGGTATTATATAGACCTGATGATTCCTTGTCAAGGAAGGCATCCCACAGGTCAAGTTCATCTCCCAGCCGTTTAATTTCCATAAAGTCGGCCTGATTCTGCTGGCGATCACTCATGCCTCCTTCGGCCTCACTATATAAGGAAGGGTTTGATAAATTTGAGTTATCTAGTAATTCGCCACTTTTTTGGATAAATCCTGCTTCCCGTAACAAGCAGGTTTCCAGGATGGGAGCCAGAGTATGCAGACAGGGGGGTAGCTGGGCCTGAGTAAGAATTGCTTCTAAATCAGGGGCCAGATGGTGCTGCTCATTGTGCAGGGCTATACAAAAACACCCCGGCGAACTCATTACCATGCGATAATGCTCTTCTGAAAAGGCCAGAATCAAGTCCCCGCTCTGCCAGTTTTCCGGTCGAATCAAACTATTGCTGAAAGCCAGACCTTTTGTATATAAAAACCGATGAGTCATAACTTCGTAGCGGCCGGGGCAGGTAGTCTGAATAGACACAGGCAGGTCATACTGCTGCAGCTGTTCCAGAAAGCTTGCAAAAGCAGGGGTTTCGCCCAGGACAATTATTTTTTCGATAGCATGACGGCGGAGAGCCTCTTCGGTCAATACCAGTGCCAGGGCGGTAATAAAAGAATGCCCATAATAACATTGAATACCTGCTGGTGACTGCAAGCTGCCGAGCAGCCGTCTGTCTACGGCCATAGACTCCAGACCGCAGTCCTGCTGCAGGATGGCAGCAGAACGCCGGGTAATCCATTCCTGGCGCTCAGGCTTCAGATAGTGCCAGTTATCCATACCGATAGGCAGGTAAAGATTGCAGCCGCGCCACCCTGGATTCTGTAAACGCAGGAGGGTTTCGATACGCGGAGCAAACAGCACTGGCGGCAGGCGGTTTAAAAAAAACTGGCTTGCCAGGCCCGGTCGGCTGTGATCAGACATATGAAAAAAGGCAAAATCCAGATCCAATTCCCACTCCCCCTCTCCAACTGCGACAGGTAACGGTTCTCAACCGTCGCATTTCTATGCAACCGGGGACGGTACCCTATCATAAGCTGATACAGGCGGTGTTCTACCGGGGTGATAAATACTATGATGCAAACTGGGGGCTTATGAGCACTTATTTTATATGCGACAGGGGAGGGTTCTCAATTATCGCCTTTCTTGCCCGCATTACATAATGCTGAAATTGCAAAAAAGAAAGGCGATAATTGAGAACCCTCCCCTGTGACAGTTTATTCCTTTCAGGCCGTCTGCTGGGTAAAGTCGGTTACCCCGGGTTTTAGATCCAGTTCCTGCAGCATGGCATAATAATCTTCTGGAGAAATCTGGTCCAGAGGCTTGCCCATAAGAGTAATCATCAGGGCTTCTATTACATTGGTACCAAAAGAACGCCCTCCCATATCAGGAGTGGTGGTAATTACTTTGCTGATGCCGCGTTCTTTTAGCATTTCTAAATCATCAGCGGTAGTGGTATTGGTAATAACCACCTGACCATCTAATTTCTCCGGCAGCCAGCGGCGGATGTAGTTGAAGTCACCGGCCAGCACATCTGCTTTATGATAGTATTTAGAGTTCTTGGGGGTGATAACATTCTGCTGTTCACCAGTAGGATAGAGTTTTTCAAAGGGCATTCTGACTACAAAAGGTGCCACGATGCTGCCGAAAAATTTAAGTGTTTTCAGGGAATAAATAGGAATAGGTAACCCTACTGTATATATAAAGTCACCGATGATGAGTTTGGCGCCAACATCTTCAAAGGCTTCCGCCATGCCAAAACGGTCCACGGCACAAACCATAAGCACCTTTTTGCCTCTTAGATCCACAATCCCCTGCTCCTGTACTTCCATGATGCATTTGCGTTCCAGGGTGTTTTTGAGTCCTCCCCCATCTACGATGGGGGTTTTTCTGGCAGCTGCCACCAAACGCTGGGCGTCTTTAATGGTATAGCTTTTGTCGGCAATGTAGACATAAAGATCAATACCTCCCATGCCGAAAGCATCTACCTTCCCATCCATTTCCCTGATCAAGGCTATCGCTTTGTCGAAATCCCCATTGGTTCCAATACGTTCAATGAGAAATTTTTCCCCCATGAATTCAGTTTCTACCGAATGATCCCGTTTATCTGACCCCAGGCTTACACTTACGATATGTTTCATACTGCTGCCTCCTCATTTATAAACCACATCTGGTCTGTTTTTAGCGAGCTGATTTGATCGAATGGATAATGTGGCGAATCTGATTCGGATCTACCCATTTGTCCTCCGTAAGGGGAGAACTTCCGATGATAACGGAAATAACCTCCGCATCAAGTACTCCCTTCATCAGCCTGATCCTCTCATCCGATCCAATACAGATAGCAATCTGGTAGTTTCGCACCTGTCCAATGAGATCCATCAGCGTGTTTAAAAGCTCTTTGCCTGAACGCTGATTAACAAAGTCAAGACGCTCCGTTTCGGTCATCAGCAGGATATAATCTACGCCTTCCTGCTGTAGAACCTGATGTATTTCCTCCTTATTGAGAATGGGAAAACCTATACAGGCAATGGACTGACCTTTACGCAGTTCGCCTATTCCTTCCAGACGTGATATAAAGGTTCGATCTACCTGCAGCCGATCAGCTACATCCTGCTGCGACAGTCCTCGCGCCCTGAGCTGCAGTATCTTCTTCAGGGTTTCATCGATCTTTTGATAGCTAATAATTTTGTCCTGGATACGAATAAAATCCATAATGACCTCCCACCTTGCGCACAAAGTTGTACACAAGAACACTATAACTATTATATAACCGGAAAACCCATTTTGCAAACAATGGTAAACCACGAATACGGAGGTGGTTTATGCTAGCTTTCTAGCCTCCGATGCGTTCACGGATGCGGGTGCGTACGTAATCGACTTCTTCGATTTTCATGGGGATAATGGCCAGCGCGTACAGTACGATTCCAAAGACAACGCTGCTGATAACGTGGATGAGCTGATTATACAGCCGGCTCAAATCCAGCATCATTCCCAGTTCCAGGGCGAAGAAATAGACTCCTGCCCCCATGATAGCGGAGGCCAGGATGATTTTGCCCAGGGTAAGCGCCAGTCTTTTTTCCGGCAGTGTTTGGATGCGACGCCGCAGGAAAATGTAGACCAGCACCATGTTGACGGTGGTGCCGATGGAGGTACCCAGGGCCAGTCCGCCATGCTGCAGAGTACCGATCAGTAGCAGACTCATGGTGAGATTAACTGCTACGTCGACCATACTGATCTTGACCGGGGTTTTGGTATCCTGCATGGCAAAGAAGGTTCGGTTCATAACCGTATAGGCTCCCTGTGATACCATGGCCAGCATATAAAAACGCAGGGCAAAAACAGTCATCTGGGTAGAGCGCGCATCAAAAACCCCATGTTCAAAGAGCAGGCGTACCACCGGTTCAGAGAGGATAAAAAGACCCACCGCCGCCGGAATGGTGAAGAATAGTATCAGATTGAGGCCAAATACGGTGGTGCGCCCCATCTCCGCATAGTCTTCCCGAGCCGCCATTTCGGACAGGCTGGGAAAAACAGCGGTAGTGATAGCATTAACAAACAGGTTATAAGGAAGCATCATCAGGCGGCTGGCAAAGTTCAGGGCAGCAATGCTTCCTTCTACCAGACCGGAAGCCAGGAAACGGTCGATAAAAATTGAAAGCTGGTTGATCGAGGTTCCCAGCATAGCCGGCAGCATCAGATTAAAGACCTGTTTAACCCCTGGCAGGGAAGGCTTGATCTCCAGATGATAGGGAATGCGCTGCCGCCGCAAAAAAGGCACTGCAAAAAGCATCTGCACCACTGCTGCCAGCAGTGTTCCCACCGCCAGACCTACCACACCGTAAGCAGGGGACAGTAGGTAAACAGATACAATGATAACCGATGAAAAAATAGCCGGATAGAGAGCCGGTGCGGAAAAATGCTTTAATGCATTCAAAATCCCACCCAGGAGCAGAGAGGTACTCATGAAAATAATGCAGGGAAACATAATCCGCGTCAGCAGAATAGTCAAATCCCGGGTTTCACCGGTAAAGCCAGGAGCAATGGCGGAAACCAGATAAGGCGCCAGCACAATGCCGGGTATGGCCAGTAATACCATAGTCACCAGGGTTAAATTGATAATAGTACTGGACATCCGTGCCGCATCCTGGCGGCTTTTATGTAAAGATATATCGGTAAAAACAGGGATAAAGGCGGTCGCCAGAGCGCCGCCTATAATAATAAAAATTAAGTTAGGCAGGGTAAAGGCCATGACATACGAGTCGGTCAGCATAGTAGTCCCGAAGCGGGCAGCAATCACCTGTTCACGCACGAAGCCCAGGAGCATACCCACCACGTTTAATACCATGAGCCAGCCTGCCGCTCTTGCGATCGATTTATTGGAAACCTTCCTTCACTCCACTTCGAGGAGCGTAATACCTACAGCCGCTCCAGTTTGAAACCCTGCTTCCAGACGATTTCAGGGTCATAGAAATTCTTGGTATCCACGATAAAGGGCTGTCCATCATCAGCCATCAGCTGCTGGAAAAGATCCAGATTCATAGTATCCATACCATGCTGGCGAGCCAGAATTGCGATACCATGCGCACCGCTTACCGCTTCTTCCAAACTGTCTACCTTAAACGGATAGGAGCAGGAAACTGCGGGATCAAAGGCACGCACTTCACAACCCGCCTCCTGCAGCGCCTCAATGACGGCCAGTGCTGGACTCATGCGGTCATCATTGGAATAATCCTTCATAGCTAATCCCAATACCGCAATGCGCGCTTTGGATGGTGCCACCGGCAGGTTGCGCAGGACCAAATCAGCTACATAGCGGGGCATATCATCATTAACCTGCCGCGCCGTAGTCAGCAGCCGCAGCGGTACATCTAATTCCTGGGCTTTGGGCAGGAGATAATACAGCGCATTGGGCAGACAATACCCGCCTACCCCTGGACCCGGGGTCAGAAGATTTACCCGCTGATGGGTATTAGCTACCGCTATCACTTCGAAAATATCGATGCCCATGGATTTACAGAAAAGGGCAAATTCATTACTCATAGCGATATTCACATCCCGGGAGATATTCTCCATTACCTTGGATGTTTCCACCACTTCCATGCAGCTGGCCTGTGTAATAGGCGCCTTGGTTACTATGGAGATCAATTCAAAGGCGCGCCGGGTAGCTTCTTCGTCCCAACCAGCCAGTGCAGCGGGCATATGTTCAAATTCATGAAAAGCGCGGCCTTCAGCAATACGTTCCGAAGAATAGGCCAGATCAAAATCCTGGCCTGCTTTTAATCCGCTCTCTTCTTCCAGAATGGGCAGGATTACCTCCCGGGTAGTACCGGGAATAACGGTACTGCGGATTAAGACCAGATCGCCTTTTTTTAAACCCTGACCGATGGTGTGGCATACGCTCAGCAGCGGCTTCATATCATGAGCCTGTTTTTCCACCGGAATACCTACCGTTACGATGATGTGATCACATTCCTGCATGGCAATGCGGCCATCGGTAACGGCGCGAAAACGGCCTGCATCCAGCTGTTCACGTAGAATGTCTTCAATGCCGCGGCCTTCATAGGACTCCAGGTGATGGCTTTGGCCCTGATTCAGCTGGCTGACCAGCTCCTCATCAATATCTACTCCAATGACCTGGCAGCCCCGCATGGAAAAACTCAAGGCCAGAGGGAGCCCCACAAAACCTAGACCAAACATGGCTACTTTCTTCATTGCTTGCTCCTCCTCATAAGGCTAATTTTAATTATACGGTAAAAAATATAAACACTATCTATAATATCCAGAATATCCGGGCTGTACACTGCAGGCAGGCTGCATGCAGGCCTGGATCTTTTCCATCATAAACTCCGCCCGGCTTTCCCAGGAATTTTCCTCAGCTCTTTCCAGGCGCGCCTGTTTTTTCTCCTCGGTATCCTGCAGAGCTCTCTGAACCGCCTGGATAAAGCCCTCCGTACCGCTGCCAAACTCTACCAGACCCTCGAAATCCATAATTTCAGGCATGGGTACCGAGGCAATCGGCTTACCAGAGGCCAGATACTCATAGAACTTTAACGGGCTGACAGTTGAAGTCAGCGTATTCTGTCGAAAGGGGTTCAGGCAAACGTCAAATCCCTTGATATAAGTAGGCAGCTGCTCACGATCGCGGTGTCCCAGCAGATGAACATTGGGCCGCCGCTCCAGCATAGAAACATCAACATTGGCTCCCACCGGTCCTACCATAACCACCGAACCCGCGGGAAAAGCATCGGCCAGCGCCCCTATCAGATCCAGATCAATCCACTCTTTAATAGCGCCTACAAAACCCAGTACCGGACCAGGTATATCTTGAAGCTCCGGCGCCAGCGGCGTCTCCGCCAGGTCTGCTTTACGAAAATGTTCCACATCGGCTGCATTGGGAGAAAGGTAAATCTCCCGGCAAAAGCGTTTTTTGCTTTCATATAAACCGCGAGCAGTACAAAAAACAATATCACAGCGCTCCATGAGTCTGCGTTCCATGGCCTTGACCAGACGCGGGTTAAAGCCTTCATAAGCAGAATGATCATCAACACAATCATAGATTACAAAGCTTTCATCCAGTTTTCCCAGCAGGTCACAGCTGGTATGCAGATAGGTCCAGAGCACCGGATTTTTAAAACCGAGCTCCTCCATGGCTGGGCGAATAGAACGGGCAATTCGGCGCTGATTGATGGCATTTATCCCCGGCACCTGGCTGCCCAGCGGCCAGATAACCGGTGGAGACAGCAGCCAGATATGATCGTTTAAAGGCCGCAGCCCTTCTCGGGCGCGTTCCTTTTTAAAGGCTACCCCGGGATCTTTATAAGGAGACATAAAAGAGATGGGCGGCTCCACGTAAAGGATCCGATGTTCCGCCGGCAGGCGGGACATAATCTGCTGTTTACGCGTCCACAGCGGTTCCCAATCTACAGATGACACACACACAATGTCCAAACCAGATCACTCCATATCATTTAACGGGCTTGATTGCAGGTGCGGCAGAGCCACCACCAGGCCCAGGAAAAACCAAAAATAACTTGCCATCATGGGGACTTCAAAGATGTTTTCTACACAATTATGGGCCAGAATTCCCACCAGGCCGGCCAAAATACCCAGCCCCATGATTTTTAAATAGGGGTCCTCGGTGGCATCCAAAGCACTACGTGCCCGACGCAGACCAGTAATAAGTAAAAGCAGTGTGGCGGTCAGGCCTACCCAGCCGGTTTCTGTACCCACTTTCAAATACCAGTTGTCAGCATAGAAGCTATCCTCCGGGTAATGGCGTGCGGCCACTGCACCGCCAAACTGACCCAGGCCTACCCCAAATTCAGGCGAGCCCCGCCAGTGATTCATGGCCACCTCCCAGCGTCCCAGACGCCCGCCCCGTTCCGAGGAGGCTATATAGTCAGAACTCATCATATAAGCCATGCGATCATAGACCGCAGGCATAAGCGACGGCGTCAGCACCGCCATCAGCAGAATAATAATGAGCACACGCTTATCCACCCATAAACCCAGCAGAAGAGCAGACAGGATAATCGCCAGCCAGGCTCCCCGCGAAAAAGTGAAAAGCAGGCACAGGGCGCAGACTAAAAGCACACCGGCATAAATCAGCTGCTTTAACCAGTGCTTGCTGCCGTAATACATGGCATAGGCCACGGAAATAGCCAGGATCATCAGGCTGCCCAGAACATTCGGGCTGCCAATAATAGAAAAGACACGGGTTTTTACCCCCTGTTCAGCCTTATCCACCCATGCCGCCGGCATTTCCACCCCTTGAATGTATTGCATAACACCTACCAGGGCAATGGCCAGACATAGCAGCAGGAATACATTGACCAGCCCTTTAGCATCCTGACGTGAACGCAGCAGATGGTAGGCAATAAAAAACCAGAAAACATACTGCACCATAACCCGCATGCCTTCCAAAGCCACGCTATCGTCCGGCGAATTAATCAGCACCAGAAAAAGCATGATACTAATATAAAGACAGAAAGGCAGCAACATCCCACTGCGGCGCGGAGCCCACTGCTGAACAGCCGTACGCAGCAGCCAGATACCTATTATAATGATAAACAATAGTTCGTCCCATATACCCTGCATAAAGGCCAGTCCACCCTGGCGAAACAGCCAGTCCAGCCCAGCATAAAGAACCACTAGGTATAACTCAACACTACGTGTTTCCCTATGGTTCTGCGGTAAATCAAGTGCTTTTGTCGTTGCCTCCATAGATGCCTCCAGAAAATCTAATCATCCTCAACTTGAATATCCAGTACTACAGCCTCAGCCTCCACACGCTGGGTTTTGACTACAAAATCTTCATTTCCTACCCGGCATTTTTGTCCGGCAAAGCTGATCTCCGCCGGGGTAATCTGGGTAATCTCACCCTGCAGAGTCAGAAAAATATCTTTGCGAAAGGGGTTTTTAGTCAGCACCGCTCGCCCATCAGCGGTGTTAACTACCCAATCAGCCGGTTCGACGCTTTTTTCGATTACTTTCACATTGGTAACTGCTCCGCCGGCAACCAGGTTATCACCGATCTCAATACTGTTTTCAGTTCCCGGATATACATCTTTGCATACTACCTTTACCGTAACTGTTTTTGCTTCCGGTGCCGTTCCTGCTGCCTGATCACGGTAGAGATATCCCGCCACCAGAATGACGATGATAAATAAAATGGCCAGATCAACAATACTGATCTTGCCAAACAATCTCCCTTTTTCATCCACCACCATAGGATTCCTCCTTAAAATGCAATCATATCTTTCACAGTATAGCAAAGAAGCCTTTTATTTACCATGCAGAGCTTAATAAAAACAAATTTCCAGAAACGGAAATTGAATATATCTGTCAGAAAGCACCTATTATATTGTATACTCTAATAAACAGCCCTGCAAAAAGACAAAAAAGTAAAAACAAAAACATAACTGAGAAAATATAGACAAAAAGATCTTTTCATAAAAGGGGTTAAAACCTGGAAGCAGGCAGGACTTTTTCTGCTTTTGTCAAAGTTTACTGGTAGATATAATGGGGAGAATGAGAAGAACGTGCAACGACAGATTTTGAAATTTTTTAAGTATACCATGATTGCCGGCCTTATTTTTGGTATTTTTTTCGGTCTCGGTGTGGGCGGGGTGAAGCTTTTTCTGACCAGCTCTCTGCAAGCCGATGAAATTCAGGAAACAGCTCAGGAAGATATCGGCGGTGATCGCGTCAACATCCTGCTTCTGGGTATGGATGCCCGACCCGATGAGGACATGACCAGAACCGATACCATGATCCTGGTTTCCATTGATCCCGAATTAAAAAAAGTGGCTATGGTCTCCATCCCCCGGGATACCAGAATTGACATACCCGGGAGCAGCATGGATAAGATATGTACCGCCAATATGGTAGGCGGCCCCCAGCTGGCGGTCCGTATGACCGAAAAACTTCTTAAAGAAGATGTCGATTATTATATCCTGATGGATTTTAAGGGTTTTGCAAAGATGGTGGACACGCTGGGCGGTGTCGATATTGAAGTTGACCAGCGCATGTACAAGCCCTCCGAAGGCATTGATCTCCGACCGGGACTGCAGCGTCTGGATGGCCACGATGCCCTGGCCTTTGTACGCTATCGTGACTATGTAACCGGTGATATCGAACGTACCGATCACCAGCAGCAGTTTTTAAAGGCCCTGGCCAACGAAGTGATGCAGGCCAGTACCATTCCCAAGCTGCCCGGCCTGATCAAGCAGGTCAACCAGCTGGTTGATACCGATATGGGCATAACCGACATGCTTAAATTAGCCCGGTGGATTCCGGCTTTTAATACGGATCCCATTGTCAGCACTACCTTACCCGGTTATTTCGCCGAGGTAAGAGGTAGCGATGGTTCACTGCTCTCCAGCTACTGGGTGGCAGATGAGGATCAGATTGACACCCTGCTGGACAGCCTCATGGACGGGGAAGAAATCTCCGTGGTCATGGAGGAGCCACCGGAAGCCAGCCTGCAGGAAACATCTTCCTGGAACCGCATGGCCGATGAAAGCCCCTCCTCAGGCTATGGAGGCTACAAAAGCTATAAGCAGGAGCGGGAGGAACGCTCACGCCTGCCCAGCCCCGGGCATGATGATACCGGCGGTAGTTACTGATCTCCATGATTATGCTAAAACAGCATAGCGCGGGAGTACTTTCCCTTGTTATTTAACGCGAGTAATGCGAGCAGCAGAACTCGCGTTTGTTTTGGCTAAATATTTAGCCAAAGATAAAAAAGATGAAAGATTAGTCGCTTCATAACGTATGTAATAGTGACGCCCAAATATGCAAAAAGAAGCAAAATTTGTCTATTGGGCAGGAGTCAATCTGCCCGGTGCAGAAAGCTATGGCAAGCGGAGGTTTTTCCCTAAACAAGGAAGACACAGGGTACAGCCTGACCGGATTCCTGTACCCATCCTTTACCTGCCAGGGGGGCTTGCACAGGCTACTGTACCTCGACTGTAGTCAGGGGTCTTTATAAGAAGGTGATGATGGCTGGAGTCTATGATAGTATTTTCCATCGATAAATGAAGATCCCTCGTCCCGGGCCAAAGGCCTTATGCAAGGAAAAACAAAATATTTATTAAAATAAAATAATAAATTCACGATTATAGTAAAAGGATAAACATTCCTCGTTTATTGAAGTAAGGAGTGAACCCTCATGCGACGTCGACAAGTTAAGATCATTGCGCTTATTTGCATATTTACCCTGATTTTTCCCCTGGCAGCTATGGCTGATACCGGTACCATTACCGGAAGTGTACTCAATGTACGTTCCGGACCCGGAACCGAATATCCAGTAATAGGCTCACTCTATCAGGACACTCAGGTAGAGGTTCTGGACAGCCAAAACGGCTGGTATCAGATTCAGTACCGTACACTTAAAGGTTGGGTGTCAGGAAACTATATCGATGTAAAAAAGAGTACCCAGCTGCGGGTAACCGGCAGCTCTGTTAACCTGCGTTCCGGTCCCGGTACCGATTATCCAGTGCTTGGCTCGGTCAAACAGGGCGATCTGCTGGTACTGGTTGCGGCGGGAGATCAATGGCATCAGGTCAAAACGACTGCGGGAACCACGGCCTACATCAGTGCTCAGTATGTAGAACCGGTTAACGGTTCTGTAACACCCAAACCAGAGCCAAAACCTGAACCCGCACCAACTCCTCAGCCCACACCCGGAAAGGTTGCTCCCCCCAAGATTCTTTTAAACGGGGAGCCCATGACCTTTGGTGACGTGGAGCCAGTGGTGGATCAGCAACGGACCCTGGTACCCCTGCGCGCTATTTTTGAAGCCATGGGGGCTACCGTTACCTGGGATCAGGCCAAGCAACAGGCAGTAGCAGTCAGAGGAGACACCCGGGTGGTTATGCCTTTGAACTCTACCAGTCCAACCGTTAACGGCAAAGTACAAAAAATCGATGTTCCGGCCAAGGTGGTCAATCAGCGTATCCTGGCCCCGCTTCGCTTTGTAGGTGAGGCCTTTGGTGGTAAAGTGGTCTGGCATCAGGCCAGCTACACCGTCGATATTACGCTGGAAGATTTAGCACCGCCGGAGCCAGAACGCGACAAAATCACCCTGTCAACAGCGCGTGACTCCAATGCCGTACGGGCAATTATACAGGGAACAGCTCCCTTAAATGCCGTACGCAAGACCGGGCCCGGAGAGCTGAGCTTGAGCTTTAAAGACATGAATATCGAAGGCAGCTCTGCGGTCAGCGTTGATGTGGGCGCCGGCAAGACCATGAAAGTAGTGGGCAGCAATCAAGGTGATGATGCGGTGATCAAGGTTACCCTACCTGAAAAAATCCGCTATGAAGTATGGGAAGAAGATAATGGTAAGCGGCTTATCATTAACGTTCCCAATCTGGTCGTTTCTGTAAGCCAGGCCAACTTCAGCTCCAGCAGTGAAAAAATTGTGGTGCAGACACTTCTGCCAGCCAACTACGGTCATCAAAGTACTGACCGGCAGTTTGATTTCCGTCTGCAGGGAGTTAATCCCGGGCATGCCCAAAATGAATATACCTTCCGGGGTGGGGAACTGGTAGAGCGGGTTCTGGTAAAAGGGGTCGGTCCGGATACCATCGTTACCGTATTGACTACCGAGCCCTCTCGCTTTGTAACCAGCACCAGCGGTAATAAAACGGAGATAAATGTGCTGGCAATCAGTTCCAACCCGAATCCCCCACCTGTTCCTCCCATAGACGGAAAACTGGTGGTACTGGATCCCGGTCATGGCGGCAGTGAAAGCGGAGCCAGCTATGCAGGGATCTATGAAAAAGACATTACCTTGGATATCGCACTGCGTACGGGGAAAATTCTTCAATCCCGCGGTATACCTGTAATCTATACCCGAGATAGTGACGTATACGTAAGCCTTGGGGAACGGGGCAGGATAGCCAATGCAGCCAATGCCACCTGTTTTGTCAGCATTCATTGTAATGCCTTTACCCAACCCTCTGCTCATGGAATCGAAACCTGGTTCTGGGCACCATCCCATACGCCCAGACTATATGAGCAGCGTCAGCAGCGTCAGGCCCTAGCCAGCGCGCTTCAGAACCAGCTGGTGGCTGATCTACAGCGGGCCAACCGGGGGGTAAAAGAAGGTAATCTGCAGGTGCTGCGCGACACCAACATGCCTTCCGCCCTAGTCGAAGTCATGTTCCTCAGTAATCCCGAAGAACGCAGCATGCTGGTTAGTGACTACTATAAACAGGTCGCAGCCCAGGCCATCGCCGACGGTATAATCAACTATCTGCAAAACAACCCTTAATTAGACCAATAAATAAAAATAAAGCCAAATAAAAAGCCGGTTCCGAAAAAGGGAACCGGCTTTTTCCATAGGGGAGACAGCAGGACCGTCCCCGTGTCTCCCCTCAACGCATCTCACTCAATCTCAAGTGAGACAGCAGGACCGTCCCCGTGTCTCACTCTGAATACGAAGCGTTCTACCAGATAGGGATCAAATTGCGTACCGGCTCCCCTTCGCAGTTCTTCCAGGGCCTCCTGGAAGGATAAGGCCTTCCGGTAGGGGCGGTCGCTGATCATGGCATCAAAGGCATCCGCAATAGCCAGAATCCTACATTCAATAGGAATTTCCTCGCCTTTTATTCCCAGCGGATATCCACTGCCATCCCACCACTCATGATGCATGAGGATCCAGTCGGCAATAGGAGCCAGATCGGGAGATGTTTGGGCTATACGGTAACCGATTTCGCTGTGTTTCTTCATTTGCTCAAATTCTTCTTCCGTAAGCCGTCCTGGTTTTAGAAGAATGTGGTCAGGGATGCCTACCTTGCCGATATCATGGAACCGCGCCAGCAGGCGCAGGACATCTTTCTCATGGTCACGGAGGCCAAGATCATCAGCCATCATACTGACCAATCCCTGCAGGCGGTCAGCATGTCCTTCGGTGAAATAATCGCGGGCTTCTAGTGTTTTCATAACTACATCTACCAGGGTACTGCGCATGCTTTTGTGCTGGAAAAGTTTGCGGTGATGCATATGCTGTACCGCCTCGATAATAGTATAAGAAATCGGACGCTGGTTGTCAGTGTGTACGGCTGTACCCATAGAAACGCTGAGTGGAACCTCCGGTTCCGCCGCATTGTATTCGTCAATACCCTGCTGGATCTGACGACAAAGTTCTTCGGTTTCATCCACATCCAGGCCGGGCAAAAGCATGACAAATTCGTCACCACTAGATCGAGCGGCGATTTGATCCGACTGCCTGTGTTTTTCTAGTATTTCCGCAAAGGCCAGCAGGAGCTCATCACCGGTTTTTTGGCCAAAGCTGTCATTGACCATTTTTAATCCATCCAGATCACAGACGATTACGCCAATGGGAACAATTCCTTCCCTGGTAAGCTGCCTTACTTG
>DUSB01000033.1 GCA_012840625.1 Syntrophomonadaceae bacterium | reverse complement strand
CCATTCAGCTGCGTATAGCTGATCTGGCCATCAAATACGAAGCATCACGCTGGTTGGCCTATCGTTTGGGTTGTCTGGCTAATAACGTAAGGGATCCACGTGAGTTTGCCAAAGAAGCAGCATTAACCAAAACCTTTGTTACAGAAACAATGGCGGATGCTGCCCGTTTGGCAGTGGATGTTCATGGTTCCTACGGTTTAATGGAAGACTACAAAGTTGCCCGGATTTATCGTGATGCGATTATGGGTCCACAAATCGAAGGAGTTACAGACATGCAGAAGATCATCATAGCTGGATCTGTATTGCGTTAAATGAAAGAAGAAATCAGCCGGCAGAATTATGTCGGCTGATTAACCTGCTGACAGTATATAAAGTGAGGTGCAGGTAGATAAGATGGAGGAAAGATTTGATGCCATCGTCGTAGGTGGAGGATTGGCAGGTTTGGCAGCTGCTTATACTCTGGCAGAGAACGGCAAGGAAGTTCTGGTGATTGAGCGGGGCGATTATAGTGGTGCCAAGAATGTTACCGGTGGAAGAATCTATATGAACCCCATACGTGATCTTTTCCCGGATCTTTGGAAAAAGGCTCCTTTGGAGAGAGCGATCACGCATGAAGAAGTAAGTATTCTCGATAAAACACGCAGCATTACAGTGCGCTATAGTGGCGAGGAATTGGCCCAGGAACCCTATCAGAGCTACAGTGTTCTGCGGGGAAGATTTGATCGCTATTTTGCTAAACGAGCTGAGCGTAAGGGTGCTATGATTGTTACTAAAACCAGGGTCGATGATCTTATTATCGAGAAAGGTAAAGTTGACGGCGTAATTGCTGCAGGTGATGAACTGCGTGCTGATGTTGTGATTGCCTGTGACGGCGTACTTTCTTTTACAGCAGAGAAAGCGGGATTGCGTAAACCAGGTAAGCCTAAAGATCATGCGGTTGGCTTTAAAGAAGTTATTGAGCTGGATTCAGATATTATAGAGAACCGCTTTAACCTGGAAGCCAATCAGGGTGCAGCCAGGCTCTATATGGGTGAGGTAACACAGGGCAAATTTGGCGGCGGTTTTTTATATACCAATAAAGAAAGTTTGAGTCTGGGCATTGTGGTAGGCATTCAAGCACTGATGGAAGAAGAACCGAGGATTGCAGCCCCTGATATGCTGGATCTGTTTAAGCAAAGACCTGAGGTTGCTTGTCTTATTAAAGATGGGCAAACGGTTGAATATTCCGCTCATGTTATTCCTGAAGGCGGCTACAATAGCTTAACCAAATTATATGGGAACGGAATACTGGTAGCAGGGGATGCAGCCGGATTTTCTATGAATATTGGCGTTACCGTCCGGGGGATGGAATATGCTATGGCCAGCGGGTATTATGCTGCTCAAGCGGTTCTACAGGCACAGAATAGACAGGATTATAGTGCAGCTGCTTTATCAGTGTATGAACAATTATTGAACGATAGTTTTGTTATGAAGGACTTCAAGACCTTCCAAAATGCCCCTGAAGCACTGGACCACAAACGCTTTTTTACGCATTATCCTAAACTGGCTGGTGATATCATGCAGGAACTTTACTATGTTCCGGCCGGACCCAAACAGAGAATTTATCCCAGTATTAAAAAACATCTGCCGTTCAAAGAACTTTGGGCAATGCTTAAAGACTTCAGGAAGGTGAAAAAACTATGAGTGACACCCTTGAACCTATGGGACTGAAAGCCAAGCTGGGGCTTGATGTCTTTAAAGCTGATAAGGAACCGCATATTAAGATCAAAGCGGGCAAAGAAAAAGATCCCCGCCTGAAACAGGCTATTGTGGTTTGTCCTGCAGGCCTGTACACTGAGAACAGTGAGGGAGAAGTAGAGCTAAGCATTGATGGCTGTTTAGAATGTGGTACCTGCAGGATTGTATGCGGTCCGGAGATATTAGATTGGCAGTATCCAAGCGGAGGATCCGGGGTTCAATTCCGTTTTGGCTAAGCCTGGATGAAGATTTTTTCATCATAGGCGCTCCGGGTTCTGGATTCTGAAGTATAAAGATAGATACGAAGAACATACTGGATAAAAGCAAGGAGGCGAAAGCAAGCATGAACATTGTAGTAGCCATGAAGCAAATACCGGACTTGCAGCAGATACGTATCCGCAATCGTGAGCCGGTTATGGATGATGTTCCCCTGACCCTGGGGAATATCGATAAAAATGCTTTGGAGGCCGGGGTAAACCTGAAAGAGGCTCTGGATGGCAAGGTGATTGCTCTTTCAGTGGGCAACGAAGATCTGGAAGATACCATTAAAGAAGCTCTCGCTGCTGGTGCTGACGAAGCTTTCCTGATTGCTGATGATGAGCTGGAGGATTTGGAT
>DUSB01000032.1 GCA_012840625.1 Syntrophomonadaceae bacterium | reverse complement strand
TCCTGTCCTTCAAAAAGGGGATCCAGGCTGATGTCACAGGCCCATTTGGGGGTATCGTCTTCTTGATATTTGAAAAACCTGAAATAAAGGGTCTGCCTATTCCCCAGGGAGTCATAGATTTCCTTGGATGTAATTACACTTTCCTCTTCTCCTGGATACTGAGTATCTGTCGGCCCAAATGCAACCGCCGACAATTCGGAATTCAGATTGCCGCTGAATTGCATGCTGGTAGTCTGATTGGGCTCAACGGTTTTATAACCAGAAATATCAATCCGCTGGGCTTCGCCGGTGGTATTAATCCGGCCATCCTTATCTGCCATCCAGCCCTGTACATAGTAGCCATTGGACGTCATCACCAGATTGCCCACCTTATCAAAGTCAAAGTTGCCAGCGCGGGTGTAAAAACGCTCGCCGCCATTGTTGACCATAAAATACCCGTTACCATCTACCGCCATGTCGGTCAGCTTATTGGTGACCGTAGTAGGAGAGGGGGTATGAATCTGATCAATCGAAGCCAGGGTCATGCCCAGACCAACCCCCATGGGGTTGGTGCCACCTCTGGCATCAGTAGGCCGGGAGGCTCCACGAATACTCTGATAGAGCGTATCTTTGAACACCACCCGGCTTTTCTTGTAGCCGGCGGTATTAACATTGGCAATATTGTTGCCGATAACATCCATTCTGGTTTGATGGTTCTTAAGACCGGACACCGCCGAATACATGGAACGCATCATAGTCTATACGACCTCCTTACATTCTATTGTCTACTGGGATGCTTCATTCGTTCAGCACCCATGAGCTTCCTCACTGAGGAGGTCCAGCCCTATACAATAACCGCACTATCAATGTTGGTAAATACATTTTCACGCAGATTTTCGCCATCAACAGCGGTGATGACGGTATTGTTCTTGACACTGACCACCAGGGCCAGGTTGTCCATGAGTATAAGTGAATCCCGGGAACCCTTTTCCCGTGCTTTGTTAACGCCACTATGAAGCCGTTCCAGCTCGTGACTGTCCAGTTCAATATTACGTGACTGCATGCGCTGACGTGCATGCCGGGAAAACTTCAGCCCCGAATTCATCTCCTGCTGGAGAATTTTATCAAACGAAGCCGCCGGGGTCTTACCCGGGGAATTCTTTACTGTGCTCTGTCCGGGCTGTATGGCCTGTACCGGCTGCTGGGGGAAATAGATGTGATGATTATTCAAGTGTTTCCCCTCCTTCAGATGCCGGGAGCAACACAGCATCTTTAAGCTCCTGCAGTTGCTTTAAGATTTCCTGCAGGAAAAGATCACTAATGGTGCTGCCAGGACCTATTTCAACGATATCCTGCATTAATAATTCATAATGTTTATTTGGATTATTGAGATCTTTAACCACACAGTAGGGTAACCCTTCACGAATTACTACACTGGCTACTTTTCCATGCAGCAGTTGAATATCTTCAGCACTGTCTATTTCTTGCTCTGGATCAATGAATACTACCTCTTTACCTATGGTGGCAGTTGCTTGCTGCAGCATAATTCCGGGCATCAGGGTGTTCTGAATGTTCTGGGATAATTGCTGAAACCCCTGGTTTAGATTCTGCATCTGTTCCAGCGAGCTGAAAGAAGCCATCTGGGCTATAAACTCACGATCATTCATGGGATCCAGCGGATCCTGAAACTTTAATTGAGTGATTAATAATTTAAAAAAATCATCTTTGCCCAGAATTCCCTTATCCTCGGCGGGTGCCGATTGCCTGCTGTGACTGGATTCCACCCAGGGAACGGGAGCAGTAATTATTTCCTCTACGCTCACCGTTTTCACCTCCTATACCATAAAATTCACTCGACCATAGTGCAGACCATAATACTCTTCTATCCCGGGAAGATGTTCTTCCCCTTCTGGCTCGTCGCCAAGTCCATAGAATAAAAGTTCTAGCTCCTGTTCGGCTGTAGAACTCTGCTGGCTATCAGGCTGCTGCCATAATGCCTGCTGTCTTTCCTGCTGGTTAAAATGCCGGTCGTTATCCATGGCTACATTTACTTCGGTGCGATCCACCTTCAGACCATTGGCTTCCAGGCTCTGCCTCAACAGACCCATGTTGGCTTCCAGCAACTGCCTGACCTGATGATTCTCAGTCAGGAAACGGGCTGTTACCACGCCTTCTTCCACCATGATCTTAACCATCATCTTACCCAGCACTTCGGGTTTTAGCTGTATGCGCATCTCAGACATATTGGGTCGCTGCAGCAGCTGCATCTTCTTTACCACCTGATCAAGCAGTTCTTTCCCCTCTACCATCGGCCTGCTGGTGGGAGAGAAATCCTTGCTTTCACTATTGAGCAGGCTGGTTACTTCCGCCCGACCAGCTGGGTTCCAGATCATACCCCGGGGGGCTTCTTCGGTGCTCACCTTTTCCAGACCCATTTCAGCGGATAGCACATGACCCGGCCTTCTGCCTGCCAAACGCTGGCTTTCCTGTTCCATAATCTGCTGCACATCAATCCGGTTGGTTCCGGTTCTTTCCACCGCAGCATCCAAACGAAGAGAAAATTTCTCCGCGGGTAAATTCCTTAGTCCAGCAACAGGAGAACGTTCAGTACCTGATTTTATTACCGCCTCCATCTCTTCGGCTATTTCTGCCTGCTGGTGTCCAAACATTGCTGTCCCTACTCTGCCTCCCGCCTGATCGGGCGGTGAAATTAAAACATTACCCGCAGCTCTTTGCCTGACTATCTCTGCATCTTCGCTGACTGATGCGTAAACATTCTGCAAAATAAGCCACCATTCTTCCTGATTCAGTGGCAGTTCCCCGTTAAAAACTTCCATCAATACCGAAGGAATCTGATCCGGAGATATACCTTTCAGGACTCCCTGTATCGCAGCCAGGAGAGAAGCCACGTTTGCAGGTTGCTGCATATCGATCCTCAGTGGCAATCCGGCCAGCCCCAGCTGCCAAAACTCCTCTTCATTGCCTGCCAGCAAACGGTGCAATAACTCCTCCAGTTGCTGTACAGACCGGGAATTATTCGGCAGTTCATCGCTCTGCAAATGCTGGACAGCTGCAGCGGGGTGAGATTGAGCAGCTTTTTTTAAACGGGTAGCAAAACCATGGTTTTGTTTCATAACCGAAGCCTGTCGGCTATGTGTATCAACCCGAGATGGGATTCTTTCTGTATCACGGGCAGCAGGCTGTAAAAAAGCCTGTAGCTGATTTTCCATTCCTTTATCACCTCCTTGTTTCAGTATTGATCTATGATGCAAGTGGAGCTCAAGGTAGAGCCACATCCATCATCTGATTGGCAATCCGGGCGGCAAGATCCCGTGGCATTGCCTGCAGGAGTTCCGCCGCAGTATCAGCATCCAAACAGCTTAATATGCCGATAATATCCTCATCATTTAAACGTGCCAGCAAATCGGCCGCTTCCTTGGTATTCATCTCGGCAAAATAGCGGGCCATGTTTTTGTAGGCCTGTATTTTCTGTTGGCTGCCTGGTACAGCTGTAGCACCCATTTCCTCATTGAGCTTGATTAACTCCTTTTGATACTCTTTTTCTGCCTTCTTCCAATCGCTTTCCCTTTTTTTGGCCCGATCCAGTTGCCGCTGCTGGCGTTTTATCTTTTCGTCTTTTTGCTGAATGGTCTTTTTTAACTTATCGTTTTCTATTCTCAATTCCTGTACTTCTCGCTGAGATGGACTTAGATTCGTTCCCGCAAAGGGTATCTTATCAAATACAGGGGATAAATCCACTACATGGAAAAAATCGAGACCATACAGGATGCCACCCGCCAATGCCAGAACCGCAACAACGATGAGTATCTTTTTCACTGTATTCATGCTCTTTTCACCTTTCACGGCTTATGCTTCGATAATGATTGTTGGCAGCTACTTCATCCAGTACTTTTTGCTCCTGACGCTGCCATTCCTGCTTGTATTCATGCCAGTCTCTTTCTTTTAATTTTTCCAGCACCCGGCACTCCTTGCGTTTGCTTACCAGCTGTTCACGTACCTCTTCCACCGTTTGTTCGGCTTGGCGGAGTTCTTGTTCTTTCAGCTGCCGGCTTTCGCTCAAAACCGGCAGGTAATTGCGCATCAGCAGCATTTTATCCAGAGAAACAGTACCCTGCATCATCTGTACCAGTGAATTCTCCACCTGTTGTATTTCGTCTACGATCTCTTCCAAGGCAAACTGCACCTTATCCCTTGCTTCTAGATGATGCTTTAGCTCCTGACGCACCAAATCCTCTTCCAGGTTCACTACATCTAATTTAGTCTGCAGGCGAAAAACAAAAGGCTTCATCTTACTTCCTCCTGTTTATTGAATACTGGCACTTAGCTGCTGCAGCAGCTCATCAAAGCTTACTTTTTCATAAATCCCCTGCCGGATAAAATCCCGACAGGGCTCAATATAATGAATGGCTTCATCGATCCTGGCATTGGATCCCTTTTTATAGGCGCCAATATCAATTAGATCACGTGCTTCCTCATAAGCCGCCAGAATGGAACGAAAACGACGAGCCGCCTCCATATGCTCCGGTGCAGCGATATCAATCATTACCCGACTGATACTCTGTAAGATATCAATAGCCGGATACATGTTCATAGCTGCCAGATTACGACTTAAAACGATATGTCCATCCACAATTCCTCTTACCGCATCAGTGATGGGCTCATTCATATCGTCACCTTCCACCAGTACGGTGTACAAGCCGGTAATGGTTCCCTGCTGAGAAGTACCCGCTCTTTCCAGCAGCTGGGGTAGCAGAGCAAAAACCGAAGGGGTGTAGCCACGTGTTGCAGGTGGCTCGCCAATAGCCAATCCAACCTCTCTTTGGGCCAAGGCAAAGCGAGTTAATGAATCCATCAACAACAGAACATCCAGGCCCTGATCCCGAAAGTATTCAGCAATACTGGTAGCCACCAGTGCACCTTTCAAACGCACCATGGCTGGTTGATCAGAAGTTGCTACCACCACCACAGAGCGTGCCAGACCTTCCTCACCTAGGTCGCGTTCCAAAAATTCTCGCACTTCGCGCCCCCGCTCACCAACCAGTGCGATAACATTTATATCAGCAGTGGTATTGCGAGCAATCATCCCCATCAGGGTACTCTTACCTACTCCACTACCAGCCATGATAGCCATACGCTGTCCTTTACCTACCGTTGTCAGGCCGTCAATGGCTTTCACCCCCACCGGAAGTGCTTCCTGTATACGTGTTCGCTCCAAAGGGGTGGGAGGCTGATTGGCCACTGGATAATAAGTCTGTACATCTATACGGCCCAGGCCATCGATAGGATTACCCAGCCCATCCAGGACTCGCCCCTGCAGACCCATGCCCACCGGTACGCTTAAGGTTTGGCCCGTAGCTAAAAGTTCGCTGCCGGGGCCAATCCCCTCCATCTTTCCCAGCGGCATCATAAGTATCCTGCGGTCTTTGAATCCTACCACTTCACAGGGAGTCAGCTCAGCACTAGCATGATTGGTTCTTACATAGCATAGTTCCCCTAAACTTACTTTCGGCCCTACGGCTTCCAGAGTAAGGCCGATGGCCTGTGAAATCCTACCTTTGAGCTGATAGGGGTTGATTTTATCCAGTACCCTGATATAGCGACTTGAATCCAGATAGATATCATTCATTTCCCGTCACATCCGTTACACTATAGAGACCATCCTCTACTTTTGCTATACGAGATTCCAAGCGGGCATCTACGGATCCACAGTCGCTTTCCACCACACAGCCACCCCTGTTAATACGCTGGTCAGCCTTGACTTCTGTCTGTACAGACTGGCTACCAATCTCGGTCAGTTCGTCAAATTCAATCGCGTCCAAAACTACCTGAATATCATCGGGGTGAACATAAACTTTAAGATTATCCGGATGATCCAGCTGTTCAATGGCCTGCCGGATAACTGTTATAATTGATTCTGGTTGCAAAAGCAATTCAGAAGCGATCACCTTTTTAGCTATCGCCACCACCAGATGAAGCATATCTAATTCTGAACGGCTTAATATATCCAGTTTGCTACGGCGTGCTTCCTCCAGTATCTCTTCTTTCTGCTGGAGGGCAGCAAGGCGTTCAGCTTCCATTTCCTCCTGGGCCTGCTTTAAACCAGCCTCATAGCCTTCCCTGACAGCAGATTCACGCATCGTCTTCGCTTCTTCATAAACCTGATTGCGAATGACATCGGCTTCTTCCTGAGCATTTTGTATGATAAGCCGTGCTTCAACACGAGCCTTTTCCAGCAATTCGACTACAATTTCTTCCGTTTCTTTCAGAATTTTCTGGCTTTCGTCGACCAGCTCTTCCATATTTTCCTGCTCTTGGAGGGACTGCTCCAGCATTGTTTCCACGCGGCTGTCCTTTTTTTCCTCTGCCTGCGGCTCAGCAATAATTTCCAGTTTTAAAGGCTGGATAAGCTGCAGTTCTGTGTTTTTAATGATTTTAGACAATAATCTCATCCCCTCCACCGCGGGCAACAATAATTTCATTGCTTTCTTCCAGCCGCCGGATAATATTGACAATCCTCTGCTGGGCTTCCTCTACATCGCGTAAACGTACCGGTCCCATAAATTCAATATCTTCCCGCAACATATCTCCCGCACGAGTGGACATATTGGAATAAATCTTTTGTGCCACATCATTGGAGGCGCCTTTAAGAGCCAGGGCCAGATCCTGTGTTTCCACCTCACGCAGGACTCTTTGTACCGAACGATCATCAATGATGACAATATCTTCAAAGACAAACATCAATTTCTTGATTTCTTCTGCTAATTCTGGATCCTGTACCTCCAGAGTCGCCATAATGGTTTTTTCAGTGGATCGATCAACCCGGTTAATGATTTCCACCACCGATTTTACTCCTCCCGCCTCACTCATTTCCTGCGGTGCCACCGAGGAAAGTTTTCTTTCCAGCACCTTTTCTACCTCTTTGATGACCTCGGGCGAGGTGGTATCCATGATGGCAATTCTTTTGGCCACATCCGCCTGTCTTTCAGGAGGCAGAGAAGACAAAATCTCCGCAGCCTTTTCTGGTTCCAGATAGGCCAAAACCAGTGCAATGGTCTGCGGATGTTCAGATTGAATAAAATTCAGCAGCTGCGTTGGCTCCGTTTTACGAGTAAAATCAAAGGGTCTTACCTGCAGGGATGCTGAAATCCGGCTGATGATCTCTATGGTTTTTTCCTCACCGTAGGCGCGTTCCAGTACTTCTTTAGCATATTCAATACCACCCTGACCAATAAATTGCGAAGCCAAGCACATTTCAAAAAACTCCCGATAGATTTCATCCATTTTATCCGTAGACACCTGGCGCAGATTGGCAATCTCCAGTGTGAGTTGTTCGATCTCTTCTTCATTCATATGTTTAAAAATCTGGGCCGATTTCTCCGGTCCTAAAAAAACAAGCATGTTGGCAGCTTTTTGTCTGCCGGTCATACCTCTTGATGCTACCATCAGTATCACCTCTGATCCTCCATCAGCCAAGTACGAATAATCTGGGCTGCATCCTCAGGATTCTTATCGATCATCTTCTCAACTTCTTGTTTAAGCCGCTGATTTTCCCTTTCTTCCGGGGTAAGGTCCTTATCAAGCAAATCCTCTACCCGCAGTTCATCGTCTACAACCGCCTCAAATTCCTGCTGTTCGGCCAATTCAGCTGCCAGCCGTTCCTCTTCCATCCTGCGCCGGCTGATCAGCACTGCAGCCATCACAGCTACAATTATAACTAAAGCCAGAATGGCTTTTCCTAAAGGCGTTTTCATGAACGCTGCCAGAGCGCTATCAGGCTCTGGAACCGGTTCGGAATAGAAATCAATAAAGGCTACAGAAATGTTTTCCTCCAGATCCACATCTTCGTTTTCCCTATTTTCTCGCAGGCCCACTGCTGTAGCTACGATACGGCGAATGGTATCGATTCTCTCTGCCTGGCTGTTGCCAATATTAAGCTTGGAAACAGCCGCCCTATTAACCAGAACCGATACGGTCAGATAATCGTATTCTGTATCCCCGGAAGCATACCGGGTTACTGCTTCCCGTTTATTGATTTCATAGTTACGAGTGGTATCCTTTTTGTCATAGGTTGAAGTGGCCTCTTCATCTTCCACTTCCGTATATTCAGGGATGTTGGTATCAGTTCCTGGTACATTGGCATCCGGACGGCTTACATCTTCACCCGTTTCTTTTTTAACCGACTCACTGCGTACAAACGGGCCTTCCGGATCATGCCAGTACTCTTCTTCCTTTTCTTCCCGGGCATCAAAGTTGAGCTCAGCACTGACACGCACCACGGCATTGTCTTTGCCCAGCGTTTTATCCAGCATGCTCTGAATAACCTGTTCTTTTTCCTTTTCGAAGCGCCGTTTCATAGCCATTTGATTGGCTACATTCGGTACCTGCTCAGCATCCAGATAATTCTCTTCATCAGACAAAACTCGACCATGCTGATCAATGATGACTACTTCTTCTGGTTTCATACCTTTAATCGAGTTGGCGACTAGGTTAGTAATCCCCTCCACCTCTTTGGAGGTGAGTTTTTGATCATCTTTGGTGGTCACTGCCACAGCTGCAGTTGGCTTCTGCTCTTCTTCGGAAAACAGCGTTTCTTCAGGCATAACAATGTGCACCCGTGCTGATTTAACTTTTTCCAAACTCTGTATGGTGCGAGCCAATTCGCCCTGCAGAGCGACCTGGTATTTCACCTGTTTGTCAGTTTGTGTTTCACCAAAATTACTGTCTTCAAAAAGTTCAAAGCCGCTCTCGCCCCGGGGTAAATTTTCCCCGGCCAGTTTTAAGCGTGTCTTGTATTTATCCTCTTTATTAACCAGAATGGTGGTACCATTATCGCTTAATTCATACGGAACTTTAAACTCATCCAGTTTGGCTACCACATCAGCAGCATCTTTTTCACTTAGCTCACTGTACAAAACCTCATATTCAGGTTGTCGGCTTCCCCTGGCCAGGACTATAACAGCAATAACCACTAACAGGGCTGCTCCACCAATCAAAACCTTCTGATTGATGGTCAACCGGGTCCAAAAATCTCTTATATTGCTGACCAGCCCCTGTAATCTATCGCGAATCGTATCCATATATATACTCCCCAGGCTGAAATTTCATTTAACTAAAACTGCATCCGCATAATTTCTTGATAAGCTTCTACTATTCGATTGCGTGCTTCAATGGTAAGCTGAAGTGCCAGCTTTGCTTTCTCATAGGCAATCACTGTATTATGCAGATTGGGTTCCTCTCCCAGAGCCAGGTTCAGGGCGCTTATTTCTGCCTCTTTTTGTAACTGATCGACTTTATGAATAGCCTCTTTTAAGTAGTCGACAAATGACCCGCTGGCTGCAGAATTCTGTTCTGTTTGCGGTAGGTCATATGCACCTGCAACACTTTTCGCTACCTGTTCAATCAACATCAAAAATCACCTCTATCGTCCTATATCAAGCGCTCTTAAAGCCATAGCTCGAGTAGCCTCAATCACCTTACTGTTCGCCTCATATGATCTAGTAGCAGAAATCATGTTAATCATTTCTTCCACAGGATTAACATTCGGATAGGTGACATAACCCTCTGCATCTGCATCCGGGTGGTTAGGATCATAGGCAAGGCGAAAAGGGGCTTCTTCCCCGCTTAAAGAACGGATTTCCTTCACCCGTACACCCTGGCCTGTACTTTGCATTTTCCCCTCCAGAATATTGCCAAAAGATCTTTTTTTTCCGGAACCTGTTCCCCGGGCTTCAAATACCACCACCTGCCGGCGGTATGGACCCCGACCATCAGCTGCACGCGTTGTTTCTGCGTTAGCAATATTGCTGGCAATGGTATCTATTCGCAAACGCTGGGCGGTTAAACCCGATGCACTGACATTAATACTGTTTAAAAAATGCATACCTTAATCCCTCCCTGTAATGGCCATTCTCAACAGGCGCAAATCATTAGATAGGTTATGGGCCATGTAATCATAATAAATCTTATTCCTGGTATGTTTGGCCATTTCAACATCGATATCGACATTGTTCTGGTCATTACGATAACTGCGATCATTTATCTTCACCACTGCGGGTGTTAGAGCCTCTACTGTCTGTTCACAAACATCCATATGCCTGCTGTTGGTTTTAAGCAGCTTTTTACTGCTGCTGTCGCTGAGCAGGGCTTCCCTTAATCTATCTTCGAATATAACTTCACTGCGCTTAAATTTAGGTGTATCTACGTTGGCTATGTTATTGGCAATAACATTCTGGCGAAGTAAAGACGCATCCATGGCTTTTTCCATCAATAGTAAGTTGGGTGAATTAAACATCTTTTCCAGCAT
>DUSB01000031.1 GCA_012840625.1 Syntrophomonadaceae bacterium | reverse complement strand
TTCCTATAAAGGTTATAAAAAATAGAGAAAACATTATAAATGTGAAAGTAAATTCAAAACTTCTGGTTAGTTCTGCCTTTAAACTTTGCTGGAAACCAACTCCCCATAAGACCAGAAAGCCAATCAGGCATACGTAGATAAAATAAGCCAGGAACTGTATCACGTTTTGCCCACCATTATTTCTCATCTTTTATCACACCCCTGTTTAATTAATTTTCTCGACCAATATTTTACATCATACTGGTTGAGAAATTTAGGATATTGAATCGAGCCGGGGTCTTTGTTTAATTCAATGATTTGCAAAATGGTGTCGAAGAAAATAATGTAGAAGATATAGAGGGCAACTGGTAGAGGAATTTATAGGGCATAAGCTGCCACAGTGCTTGGTTTTACTCTTTAGGCATAGCAATAACTATAAAAATAGCAAAGCAGAGCCAGTGTTAGCTCTGCTTATGGTTAATAGGGGATTTAAAAGTATTGGCCAAATTCATATTTAGCCCTTTCTCCACCTATAAGGGCTTTGCGTGTGCGGGCCATTGTGAGGTGGGCCTTGCCGATGCTGTCACTTGATCCTCGTACCGGTACCACAACCCTTCTTAAGTGCATGCCGATAAAGGTATCACCAATATCTATACCTGCATGAGCGGCTATTCGCTCAACCATGACGGGCTGGGAGCACTGATGGTAATAAGCGGTGGCAAACCCGCCACCAGCTTTGAGGTGTGGAACTACGGCTACTTCTTCCCAGCCATATTTTTCCGCACATTCTGCTTCAACCACCAGTGAACGATTTAAATGTTCACAGCACTGTGCGGCTAAAAAGACTTTTTGTTCTTGTAGAATGGGTAGTATTCCTGTCAGAACTGCTGCGGCAATTTCCATACTGGAAGCAGATCCAATTTTCTTTCCACTGATCTCGCTGCTGCTGCAGCCAACTACTACAATTTGCCCGGGTTTTAAGTTTGCTACTGCCAGCAGTTCCTGTGCTGCAGTTTGAGCATCGTTGCGAATTTCATTGAGGTCTGATGCCAAAATTTGGTCTCCTTTCATGGAGGGACAAGCTTATGGGATCAAATCGGCTTCATCCTGTCAGCGCCCCAATCCTTTTCGGTTCCCATCCTTCTTTGTTTATGAGCTAACCCTGTAAATTACACTATCCTGCCATCCAGTTATAACACGGATATAGCCGCTTAATTCCTGATCCAACTCAGGATCTCCGGTATCAACCAGCAAAGGCATGGGCTGGATGGATGCCAGTTTATCCTTACTGGCAATAACGATGATGTTTTCTTTTCCCACCGCCCGAATTACTCGCGGGCTGATTTGCTGATTGCCGCGGCCCAAAATATGCCCCTGGCCTCCGATAGCAGTAAGCACTATTTTCCCTTTTTGGCCTTGAAGCTTTTGATATAGGGTTTCTTCTGTTACATCATTGGCTACTAATTGTTTGTTTAAGACAATATCTACGCCTAGAAGAGTGTTAGGCAATTCCAGACGTTCCATGATGCTGCGGGTAGTAGTTCCAGGACCAATCACATAGTATACGTTGTCTTCCATGCTGGCAACGACTTGCTCAGCAATTGCTAATATTTCTGCTTTTTCTGAACGAGTTCCTGATTTGACACTCTGTACAAATCGTTTTAACTCAGGTACTTTTAAATATCCATAAAGCGTTGCACTAACTCTGCCTTCACGAAAGGCTTCCTCATCGATATCCATGACTTCCGCTTCGCGGATATTGACCACTTTGTCCTGTAAATAAAGTTTAGCTGCTTCGCCTGCACTCCTTGGGTTTACTGCATAAACGGCAGAATGTATTTTAACGCCGGCAGGGATTCCCAGAACTGGAATGCTGGTTCCGATAGCGGTATAAATATTACGTGCGGTTCCGTCACCGCCCGCAAACAATAGCAGGTCAACATCTCGCTTAAGCATTTCACGGGCTGCTTGTATGGTATCTTCTGCACTGGTAAAACCACTTTTTATCGACCCGATTACTGTGGGTTCAAAACCAGCCTTTCGGACTGCTTCTTCTCCCATTTCTTGCGGGTAGGTAATGATCTCAAGTTCATCTTTTATTTCTGCCAGGACTTTCAAAGCTTCGATTGAGCGTTGTGATGCTTCAGGTTTAGCCCCCAGTTCACGTGCTTTCTGTAAGGTTTCCAGCCCATCACTGCCTTTTAAACCTACTCTTCCTCCCATACCTGCAATGGGGTTGATAATAACTCCTACTTTTTTCAATTGCAATCCACCGCTTTTTATAGATTTAGATATTTTCCACCCCTTTCCCGGGTGGAAAATATCTCATTGGTTTCTACTCAATATTTTTTCGTTTTTTATATTGCCTCCAGGTAACAGCAATTAATTGTTCTTCATTAATGGCCGGATGTTTAACGCGATGAACAGGACCACTGTGTGGTGCTCCCTTAATCGTTTCTGGCTCTTCATAACATTCTCTGGAAATTTCCTGCAGTGCACCTATCCATTCATCCAGATCGTCTTTGTTGTATGATTCACAGGGCTCAGGAGTAAAGGGTTCAGGAACAATCCATGGATGATGTGAAGTCCAGTAGTGCTGTATACCAAAGTCAGATATTCTCTGGTTTACATCATCGGTGCCAAAACCGGTATCTTCTTTGAGTTTTTCCCAGCTCCAGCGTACCTGTTCAAGCCGATTTTTGCCGATACCAAAATCGTAGTACATAACCACACCGGGAATCTCTTTGATCTTTTTCATCATGTAATTATTGTTTAAAACGGAGATTTTAGCCGCTTCTTTCAAACCTTCATTACCCAACTGCATTATCCACATATAGGTTCTAACTACAATGGCTGAATTGCCCAGAAATTGTTTTACTTTGCCGATACTTTCGGGTGCGTTGTAATCCAGATAGTAACGGCTACCATCAAATTCTACCCGCGGAACCGGCAGGAATTTTTTTAATTCCTTTTTAACCCCCTGAGCACCCAGAGCTGGTCCCATACATCCATGGGGTGCGGAAAAGGTTTTATGCAGGTTAAAGTGACACATATCAAAGCCCGCTTCCTTGGCCCGGGCAATGCCTAAAAATGCATTGGCATTGGCCTGGTCATAAGAGCAAAGGGCTCCTACCGCATGAGCTGCATCAACGTATTCTTTGATTCTTGGGTTATAGATCCCGGTATCCTCGGGATTGGTAATCATAATACCAGCTGTTCGTTCTGACAGAGCTGCCTTAAAGGCATCCAGGGGAGGGAAACCATTTTCATCAGGCATTAGAGTAATAACTTTAAATCCAGCGGTGTTGGGGGTAGCCGCATCACATGGATGGGAGAACATAGTGGTGATCATTTCATCTCTTTTCGTATCACCTCTGCTTTGATGATAGGCGCGTATAATAGAAGCGTTGCTGTAGACCGCATGAGCACCACCACCTGGTTGAAAAGAAAAATAATCCAATCCAGATATTTCTCTTAAAAACTTTTCCACCTGGTAGTAAATATAAAGCAAACCTTGCATAGTGTTGGGATCTTGAAGGGGGTGTACACAGATCAGATTGGGATCCCTGGCCACTAAATGTTCCTGAACTTTAGGGCTGTATTTCATGGTGCAGGTTCCCTGCGAAATATCAATGGTAACATCCGTTCCTAGTGTTTCCTGCGATAAACGCAGATAATGACGGTTGACTCTCATTTGATTTACTTCTGGAAGAGCGGGTGCCTTTTTTCTTTTTAGATTACCTAATACTGATACACCATCACCGACCTCATTTTCAATTTCCGGTTCAGCCAGGGGAGGCAGAACACCTCTTTCTCCGGGTACACTTAATTCGAAGATTAATTCTTCATCCCATTTGGCCTGGTGAAATTTTCTAAATCTAGAGTATCTATCTCTTGTCATGTTTGTTTTCATTCCTTTCGTTGCCAAGCTTTTTCCCTGTTTTCACTTAACATGTAACGATGCCCTGCAGTGCATAGCATAATTGATCGATATCTTCCTGGGAATGAATTTCGGTAACACAGTAGAGGGCTGATTGACCCAGATCAGGAAATTCGCAGGAGAGGTCATTTCCGCCAAATATTTTGTAGTTTAAAAGTGCCTGGTTAATTTCGCCTACGGTTTTATTGGTATGATCAAAATTCACTACAAATTCTTTAAAGAAAGGTGGATTTGTTTTAATCTCAATGCCCTGTATTTGACCTATTTTCCTGGCAGCATATTGGGCCTTTTGCATGATAGTGGTTCCGACTTCTTCCATGCCTTTAGGGCCCATCAATGCCAGGTAAACCCCGGCAGTAATAGCCCAAAGACCGGTACTGGTTCCGGTAAACTCATTGGCCTTGTCACGGGCGCCATAGGAGGTTCGATCATATAAAACTTCACCAAATCCATATTCTCCTTCAACAATTGTCTCAGTAATACCGAACATCAAGTCTTTGAATTCGGCAATGTATTTCATGTCATCAGGTGCAGCAATAAAGCCACCCTGACCGCCGCCGGCATGCAGGTGGATTCCCAGACTGTGAAAGTCACCACAGGTAATCGTAGCTCCATAGTTGGCGGGTGCTTCTATAATCCCAAGAGAAATAGGATCCGTATAAACGATATATTCGGCTCCGGCCTCTTTGGCCAGAGTGCCGATTTCCTGGCTCCTTGTTTCGATGGTACCTAGGTAAGCTGGATTTTCGATATATACCGCACAGACATCTTGCGAACACTTGCTTTGCAGATCATTTATATCTATACGCCCCATGGAGTCACATTTTATTGTCACAAGTTCGATGTCTGGTGCTGGCATACTGTTAACATAATTACGAATTACCATGAGTATTTCTGGTGACATTTTCTCGGGTATCAGCGCTTTGGTCCGGCCGTTTATACGGTTGGCCATTCTTATGGAACTGGCGGCAGCTTGAGCGCCATCATACATTGGGATACTCAATACATCCATTGCACACAATTCGGCCATTAAACTGCAGTATTCCCATAGTGCCTGCCATTTACCATGATCAGCAATGGATTCGCCTACATAGGCGGTTAAAAATTCTCCGCGTCCATTGATTTCATCGCAAACAGCCGGTACAAAATGCGGCGCACACCCTGCTCCCAGGAAACACAGATAGTCTTTGCAATTTTTATTCTTAGCCAGGATTTTCTCCGTATGGCGTTTGATGGTATACTCATCGTATATTGGCTCCGGCAGCTGCATGTCTTCTTTAAATCTAAGCTCTGCCGGAATTTCTCTTTCATATAGTTCCATAATGTCAGAAATGCCTATTTCCTTCATCATGGCCTGTTTGGTTTCTGGTACTGAATTGGGGATGTATGGATAAACAATCTGACCCTTTCTTTGCATTTTCATTCCTCCATTAATCAGGCTTAATGCGTAATATGCTGTTTAGTTCCACCTAAACCGGTACATAGGTATTGCACCTAGTATCGCTTGACATGGCTGCTTGACTGCCATCAATAGCCATGGAATCCGCAAAACAAACCCCATGCTCGTTATACCGGCAGTCTGCCGCATTACAGGCTACCAGGGGCTGCAGGTTAACGGCATCTCCTTCGTAAAGATGGCCCACATTACCCAAATTCACAGAACGGGCATCATCTGCCATTCTGGCTGAACGTATTTCTATAGCAGCTTCCTGGCTGGTACGGCCTACTGGTTTGGTGTCAGAATCACGTGCCACAAAGGTATCGCAGATAGCTTCCTGTTTGTTCCTGTTTACCATAATTTCTCCAGCTGTACACTTGTTGTCTGGATGATGAAAGGAACATGTTGTTACTGTACAATTGGTATCAGTTGTAGCCACTATCTTTTTCCTCCTTGTTGATTTGATATGCTGACCGGGCTTATCCCCGGGGAATTGCTTGTATAAGCACCTGCTCAACAATTTCATTACCTAGTCTGTCCACTGGAAATGCTATTATCCTTTGGTTAGGAGTTAATTTTCTCTGATGGATGTAGAAAGATAGAATAAAAAAACAGGGGTGACAGTATGAATAACTGTCATCCCTGTTTGATGCTACACTGAAAGGAAGGTATTTTTACCCTTCGACCATACCGATTCCTATAGATCCGGGTCCAGAATGGGACCCCACTACAGCTCCTACCGGGCTTAGATAAATTGGACCCTGAAAGTTCAGTTTATCCTGCAATTGGGCTATCAGGAATTCAGCTTCCTCTTCGCAAAGGGCATGCTGTACGCAAATAACAGTTCGCTCAATATGCTTGACTCTTTTTACGGCCTCATCAACTAGCAGTTCCATAGCTTTCTTCCTGCAGCGTACTGGCTTAATAAGATGAACAACCCCACCTATAAATTCACATACCGGTTTAATCTGAACCAGTTTACCCAGTAGGGAAGCTGCACCACCAATCCGTCCTCCCGCATGCATATAAGTTAGCTCATTAACCGAAAAAAGGGAT